>DHMW01000103.1 GCA_002405995.1 Oscillospiraceae bacterium UBA4632 | reverse complement strand
CCACGGAATGGCAAAAACGCAGAAAGAGATTGAGGTTATTGCGATAGCCCTTAATCGTTCTTGGACTATACTGTCTAACCTCAATCTCAATCAGATACTCTTTGATAGCCTGTTCAATTTTCATCTCGACACCCTCTATTTTGACATAATGTATGTCACAACAGAAGCTGCCGTGTACGCCGCAGCAGGACAAAGATATGTCACAACTGCGCGCTCTTCCCTGCTGAAAAAGTCAGCATTTGCAAGGGGTTTAGTCCTGGTCCCAGTTGTGGTAGGTATTCTGGACGTCCTCGTTGTCCTCAAGCATATCGAGCAGCTTTTCCATGTTCTTGATGTCCTCGTCGCTCTCGAGCTTGACGTAGGTCTGCGGAACAAGGCTGATGTCGGCGCTGACAAAGGCGTAATTCTTCGCCTCCAGCGCCTTGACCACATCGTTGAACGCATCAGGATCGGTCGTGATCTCAAAGACGTCATCCTCGGCGTTGAAATCGTCCGCGCCCGCCTCAAGCGCGTCCATCATCACGGCATCCTCGTCGTAGTCGCCGTCCTCATTGTCGATGACGATCACGCCCTTACGGTCGAACGACCAGCTGACGCAGCCCTGCGCGCCCATGCCCTTGCCGTACTTATCGAAATAGTGGCGGACCTCCGGCGCGGTACGCTGGCGGTTATCGGTCAGCGCCTCAACGATAACGGCGACACCGCCGGGACCGTAGCCCTCGTAGGTGACAGACTCATAGTTGTCTGTATTGCCGGAGCCGAGCGCCTTGTCGATGGTGCGCTTGATGTTGTCGTTGGGCATATTGGCCGCCTTTGCCTTGGCGATAACGGTAGCAAGGCGGGAATTGTTGTTGGGGTCGCCGGAGCCGCCCTGCTTGACGGCGACGATGATCTCCTTGGCGATCTTAGTGAAGGCGGCGCTGCGCTTTGCGTCAGCCGCGCCCTTCGTTTTTTGGATATTGTGCCACTTGGAATGTCCGGACATAGTGATCTTCTCCTTACGTATAGTATTGGACGACGTCCCGGTGCACCATAGAGACGGATGCGCTGATCTCCGGAAACGCCCCGGTAAGATATGCTTTGACCGCAGCGCAGACGACATTCTCCGTCGGAAAATGTCCTGCGTCGATCAGGTTGAGATCCTTTGTGTCCAGAAAATCGTTGTAGCGAAGATCGCTCGTCACAAAGGTATCGCAGCCCTGCGCGGCAGCCTGAGGGATATATTCTCCGCACGCGCCGCCGCCGACTGCCACGCGGTGCACGCGCCTTCCGCCGTCGCGGTAGCGCAGACCGCTGCAACCAAGTAATTCTACCACATCCTGCAGGAACTCTTCAAGTCCTTTTTCGCAGGAAAGTGTGCCGATGCGTCCGATTTTTTCTTCATTGAGCGGTGAAACCGCGGAAAGCCCGAGCCTTTGGGCAAGGCAGTCGTTCACGCCGCCGTCCGCAGCGTCGAGATTTGTGTGCATACAGATGGCGGAAATATCATTTTTGACAAGCATCGTCAAAAGGCCGCCAAGGCGCGTGTCAGACCGCAGTGTCTGCATCTCGCGCTCGTGCCAGCGGATATTCATCACCGGGTGGTGCGATACGATCAGCTGCGCGCCGAGGTCGATAGCCTCCTGCACCACATGCTCGGTGAGGTCGAGCGCGATCAGCACGCGCGTGACCTCCTGTCCGGGATCTCCGACGAGGTGCCCGACATTATCCCAGTCCATCGCGCTCTCGCGCGGTGCCCAGGCATACAGCGCCGCTTCGATCTCATGTACCGTTGGCATTTGACCATTCCTCCTTCTTTTGCTCCAGCGCCGCCGCCAGCGCGTGCAGCTGCGCGATGCGCGCCTTTTTATCCGGCAGCGAGGATGCCGACAGCCCCTCCGCCGCGCGGCGGAGCTTGGCAAGGCGGCTATCAAGGTAATCGCCGTAAAGCGGATCGCCGCCGAGCAGGAAGCCGCACAGCGCCTCTGCCGCGCTCAGCTCACGCTCCCGTCCGCCAGTGACGCAGAAAACAACGTAGAGCTGCTCCTTGTCGCGCACGAGTGTCTCGCCCAAAAAGCGGTAGCCATGCCCGCAGAGCCAGCGACGCAGAAGATCTTCCTTTGTCTGCGGCTGGAGAATGAGCGTGTGCGCGCCGTCATGCGCCCAGGGCGCGGGCGCCAGAATGCTGAGGATCGTCTCACCGCCCATACCGGCGATGGCGACGGTATCGCATTCCTCCGGCCGGATCCCCGTAAGGCCGGGGCAAAGGCGAAAGTCGATCCTGTCCGCCACGCCGTATGCCGCCGCCGTAGCGCGCGCATGGTCGAGCGGCGCGCGGTTGATGTCGGACGCGATGGCGCGGCTGATCGTTCCCCGCTGCAAAAGATACGCCGGCAGGTATCCGTGATCAGTGCCGACATCGGCAAGACGCGCGCCATCGGGCACGAGACCGGCAATGCACGCAAGACGCGGCTGGAGCAGCAATTCCCTATTGTCCGCCATGCGTTGTCTCTCCTTCCCGTCAGCGAACAAGACGCATACGGAGAGACCGTATGCGTCCTTTTCTTATTCCTTGACAGGCTTGTTGGCTTCCTCGTTCACGAGTGCCAGCAGCTTGTCCACATCGATCCCATGGACCATGCAGGCTTCCTCCACCGTTTCGCCGCGGGAGCTGGGGCAGCCCAGGCAGTGCATCCCGATGGACAGGAAGATCGGCGCGGTCTGCGGCGCCACATCAAGAATATCACCGATGATGGTCTCGCGCGTGATCTCGATCATAATGATTCACCTCCGTGGAATAGTTTGCGCAGATAGTTTATCCCACTTTTCGCGTTTTTTCAATAGGTATCGCAAAAAAAGAAGGATGTCCCGCCGGGACATCCTTCTTTGACCGCAAAAGCTGTACAGAGTTACTGCTCAGCGCGCATCTTGGCGAAGCACTCGCTGCAGTAAACCGGACGATCAGACTTAGGCTCAAAGGGAACCTTCGCCTCGCCGCCGCAGGCTGCGCAGACAGCGGTGAAATACTCACGGGGACCGCGGGCAGCGTTCTTGCGGGCGTCACGGCAGGCCTTGCAGCGCCGCGGCTCATTCTGGAAGCCACGCTCAGCGTAGAATTCCTGCTCACCGGCAGTGAAAA
>DHMW01000094.1:35559-35819 GCA_002405995.1 Oscillospiraceae bacterium UBA4632 | reverse complement strand
AACCAGGCGATCGACCGCTTCTGTATCCTGCACCCGCACTTCGGCATCCCCAACCTGATGCTTTACGTTGTCATCGGAAACGTGGTGCTGGGGCTGCTGTCCGGCTTTTCCAACGGCAGCTTTCTGGGCTTTTTCGCCTACACGCTCGACGGGCTGCTCCACGGGCAGATCTGGCGGCTCGTGACCTTTGTGCTCATCCCGGAAAGCACAAGCCCGCTCTACCTGCTCATCACCTGCTATTTCTACTACTGGATCGGCTC
>DHMW01000094.1:27264-35500 GCA_002405995.1 Oscillospiraceae bacterium UBA4632 | reverse complement strand
CAGTGGGGCACCGCCAAGTTCACGACGTATTATCTGAGCGGCATGCTGCTCACCGTTCTCGGCGCGAGCATCGTCAGCCTGATCATGGGCGCCAGCCTTCCGGTCTACGGCGCAAATTATGTCAACTTCGCCATGTTCATGGCATTTGCCCTGCTCTACCCTGACACGCAGGTGCTGCTCTTCTTCATCATTCCCATCCGCATGAAGTGGCTCGCCTACATCGACGTATTCTACTTCTTTTTCGACATCTTCCGCTACATTTCCTCCGGCGTATGGTACTACGCCATCCTGCCGGTGGTCGCACTGCTGAACTTCGTCATTTTCTTCTGGCCGGAGCTCATGACCTTTTTCAAGCTGGAGCACCGCCAGAGCAGGCAGGCCTCGCACTTCCACAACACCGTGCGCTCCCAGCAGCGTCAGGAGCAGTATCAGCAGCAGACGCAGGGCTATCGCCACAAGTGCGCCGTCTGCGGCCGCACGGACGTCAGCAATCCCGAGCTTCAGTTCCGCTATTGCAGCAAGTGCGCGGGGTACCACTGCTTCTGCTCCGACCATATTTTCAATCACGTCCACTTCACGGACGAGCAGCCATAAGCAAAGGGGGCTTTTTCATGGCATATACGAAAGAACAGGCGTGGGAGCTGCTCACGCAGTACAACAAGGGCGAATTCCACTTAAAGCACGCGAACACCGTTGCCGACGTGATGCGCTGGTACGCCGAAAAGCTCGGCTATGGCGACGAGGCGGACTTCTGGGAGATCGTCGGCCTTCTCCACGACCTTGATTTTGAAATGTATCCCGATCAGCACTGCATCAAGTCGCAGGAGATCATGCGTCAAGCTGGTCTCGACGAGCGTCTGATCCGCGCCACCGCCAGCCACGGCTACGGGCTGCACTTTGAAGGGCTGCCAGAGCCGCAGCACGAGATGGAAAAGGTCCTCTTCGCCACCGACGAGCTCACGGGCCTCATCGGCGCGGTCGCGCTCATGCGCCCGAGCAAGAGCGTCAGCGACCTTGAGGTCAAGTCCGTCAAGAAAAAGTACAAGGACAAGAAGTTTGCCGCCGGCTGCTCGCGCGAGGTCATCGAGCGCGGCGCGGAAATGCTCGGCTGGGATCTCGACAAGCTGATCGAGCAGACGATCCTCGCCATGCGCGCAAGCAGTCATGTGGACTGAAAAGCACGCATAGACTCATACCGGTCATCTATCACCGCAGAAAGGAAGGCGCTTTCATGAGCGATTTTACCCCGACGCCCACCCCCAGCTACAGCGGAAAGCTCCGCAACCATATGCTGCTGGTACCCGAATGCATCAACGAATGCAGCGGTATCCGTATTTTCGGACGGACGATCAGGTCCTTCGTTTTCTCCACCGACGTCGCCACCATTGCAAGCTGCAATGCCGACGCGGTCATCGCCGTCTACCCCTTCACACCGCAGCCCCGCATCGTGCGCGCTATCATCAGCGTGGCGGATATGCCGGTGTTCTGCGGTGTCGGCGGCGGCTTTACCTCCGGCGCGCGCTCCGTTGCCCAGGCAATGGAGGCGGAGCACTGCGGCGCCTACGGCGTTGTGCTCAACGCGCCCGTTTCCGCTGACATCCTGCGCGATATCAAGTCGCACATTGATATTCCGGTCGTGGCGACCATCGTTTCCGCCACGCAGGACACCGAGGCGCGCATTGCCGCAGGCGTCGATATCCTGAACGTCTCCGCTGCGGCGGAAACGCCGCAGCTCGTCGCGGCGCTCCGCGCGCGCCATCCCGAGATCCCGATCATCGCCACCGGCGGTCCGAAGGATGAAACGATCCGCAAGACCATTGCCGCGGGCGCGAACGCCATCACCTACACCCCGCCCGACAACGGCGTGCTGCTGGCCGATATCATGACCGCACACCGCGAGCGCTACCGCTGACCGTACATACAAAAACGCTGACCCATGCGGGTCAGCGTTTTCTTTTCTTTCAGTACGGATACGGGAACGCGGAGAACACCGCGTGACCGTCCGTGAGGGTGAATGGGTACTCGTAGGTCTCTGTCTCCCCGGTATCTGTCCACGCCTGCGCGGTATCGTCCCACTCCAGCAGCGCGACGGTCTGCGTCAGCACGCCGCCATCCCCGTTGAGCGCGACGCTTCGCGTATCCTTCCCCAGGCTCTCGTTGCCGCCGCGGCCCGCGGACAGTGCGTACAGTCTGCCGTCAATGTCGCGGTAGCGCTGCTCTGTGCTATCCAGCCACTCGCCGGCAAGCTGCGGCGTGACATACCGGCACAGCAGCGCGCGAAGATCCTCCAGCGTCTCTACGCCGCGGATATCTGCCAGATAATAAAGGCTTCCGTCCTCTTCCGCTGTCACATTATAGTCCATCGGCGGGTCGCCCATGTAAAACCACGACCACAGCGTTGCCGCCGTGCCAAAGTCCGCCAGGACAAGCTCCTCTGCCGAAACGTCCAACAGCTCCTTTGCGTGTTCGCTGAGCGCATTGTAAAAAACGCTGTACGGTATCTCGAATACCTGCGGGCCCGCCGCATACGGCGCGATGATGTATTGATCGAACGTGACCGTCAGGCCGCTTTCCGTAAAGTTCAGCGCCGCAAACGACGGAAAATCCGACAGATAGGAGCCGTAATCGTCAAAATACCCCTCATTCAGTTTCTTCGCATAGATCTGGCGGTCCATCTCATAACCGATCAGCTGCTGCACGGAAAGTCCGTTCAGGTCTCCTTCCTCCGAGGACAGATCGTCGATCGTCAGGAACTCGCCCGTCGTCAGGTCGAAGTTCCACGCACGGGTAACGAAATTCGGATGTACGCCGCCGTAGTAGGTGTAATTCTCCGCCGCGACGCTCAGAAGCTTCCCCTCGGTCATATAGGTCTGCGTCAGACTGAGTTCGCTCACCCAGTAGCTGCCCAAAAAGACCGATGTATCGTTTTCCGCGTAGAGCTCCCTGGCCTCCGCAGCCATCTGTGCCGCCTCGGACTCAAGACCCGCGAGCACGTTTTCCATCTCTGTGTTGAACGCCGCCTGCACCCGCAGCTGCGCCGTCTCGCCCGCGCTGCCGTTCGCCGTCACGTTCTCAGCCGGCGTGTAGAGCTCGCCGTCCTCCGTGCGCAGCTCAAGCACCGGCAGCTCGCAGTGCTCCGTCAAAAGCACCGTGCCGTCGTCGGCCTTGTACTCGTTTTCATAAACCCGCGTTGCAACTTCAAAGTGCAGCGCGTGCTCCTGCGGCGTACTGTCGCCGTCCGTTTGCGCGCCGCAGGCAGCGAGACTCAGCGCCAACACGCAGCAAAGCAGCATCGTCATCCGTTTTTTCATCATGTCCTCCTTTCGGGGGCGTGGGAAAGGCTGTGCTCACAGTCTCACCGGTCCCTCCGTCCATGCGCTGCCGCCCTTCGCCTGACGCAGGTCTGGGTAAGCCAGCACATATTGATCCTCCGCGCGCGCTGTGAGGGCAAAAAGCGCTTGCGCTTCCCCGCTCAGCGCGCGCACGTCGGCGCTTTTGGCCAGCACCGGCGCATTTCCCGTCTTTTTGATCGCCTTGAGGAGCCTTTGCCCGCGCGCATTGAATGCCAGTACCCGCAGATACGGCACTTGCCGCGGCATATCCTGCGCCGTTATGCCGAGATACGCCACCAGCAGCATCCGCCGCAGCCGCGCATAGGCGTAGCGCTTCGTCTTCACCGCGGAGAGCAGCTCCTCGACCGACACCGCCGTGCGCGCCGCGCCGCAGAAGCGGCGGTACAGCCCTTCATTCCCGCTGTCATAGAGGCGGAACGTCTCCTCATCCATCATGCGCAGGCGGGACAGGATCGCCCGCTCCGCATTCGCCATCCGCACAGGCGCGCGGCCTGCCGCGCATTCCCGCGCGTAAACGGCGGCGCTCTCCGCCGTCAGATACGCGGAGGCATCCTCCCCGCGCGCGAGCAGCGCGCGGATATGGCTTGCCGAAGCAATGCCGTCCGCGCTCCCGCCGTCGTGTGCCGCGCCCCTGCGCCGGAGCGCCAGCGGCGCAATAGGGCTGCCGCTCTCAATGAGCGCCTTGCAGTACTCCGCGCCGAGGATGTCGTTCGGTCCTCGCAGCACGTCCGCGTCATCGCCGATGAGCGCCCTTGCGGCGCTTTCCCGCGCCGCAGCAAAGGATAAGCCCTTTGCAAGCTCTCCGCGCAGCGCGCCGGGGAAATCCTCGCGCAGCAGCACCTCGGCTGCGCGCCGCAGAGCCGCCGCGTCGCCGCACTCGCTGCCGAATACCAGCGTATCGACGAGACCCGTCGCCGCAAGTGTCATAACGCCGCCGCGAGCAAAGCCCTCCGCCGACGAGGCTGCCCACGGCAGCGGCAGCTCAAGCACCAGGTCCGCGCCGCCGCGCACGGCAGCCTCCGCCCGCGCGTGAGCGCGTGCGACGGCAAAGTCGCCCCGCTGGACGAAGTCGCCGCTCATGGCGCACACGACCGCCGTATCCGCACCGAGCAGGCGGCGTGTCTCCGCGATCTGCCAGGCATGGCCGCGATGGAAGGGGTTATATTCACATATTATACCAGCAGTTTTCATGAAAGTCCTCTCAAAGCGGTTACAAAAGAGTTACGTTTTGTTAAATTTACTTGTCTTTGGGAAAAATTTTGCTATAATAGATGCCGTATTAAAATCTGCAAACCGATCGTTTTTTATATTCTATCGGAAATCTGGGCGCAATGCAAGCCGCCCTTGGAAAAAGGAGTACACATATGAACGTTTTGGTCATCAACGCAGGTTCTTCCTCCCTGAAGTATCAGCTGCTCAACCCCACCACGGGCGAGCTGCTTGCCAAGGGCCTGTGCGAGCGCATCGGCATCGACGGCCGCTTCACCTACAAGCCCCAGCTGCCCGGCAAGGAAGCGGTCAAGGAAGCCGCCGTCTCCATGCCCACCCACAATGAAGCCATTCAGGCAGTGCTCGACGCGCTGGTCGATGAGAAGAACGGCGTGATCGGCTCCATGAAGGAGATCGACGCGGTCGGCCACCGCGTGGTCCACGGCGGCGAGAAGTTTGCCAGGTCCGTCGTCATCAATGACGAGGTCATGCAGGCGATCGAGGAATGCAACCCCCTCGCCCCGCTGCACAACCCCGCCAACATCATCGGCATCAGGGCCTGTCAGGAGCTGATGCCCGGCGTGCCCATGGTCGCCGTGTTCGACACCGCCTTCCATCAGACCATGCCGCCGGTCGCCTATACCTATGCCCTGCCCTATGAGTATTATGAAAAGGACAAGGTCCGCCGCTACGGCTTCCACGGCACCTCCCACAAGTACGTTGCCCAGCGCGCCGCCGATATGCTCGGCAAGCCCATCGAGCAGCTCAAGCTGATCTCCTGCCACCTCGGCAACGGCTCGTCCGTCACCGCGATCGACGGCGGAAAGAGCGTGGATACCTCCATGGGCTTCACCCCGCTGGCCGGTCTGCCGATGGGCACCCGCGCGGGCAACCTCGACGCCGGTATCCTTGAATTCCTGATGAACAAGTACGGCATGGACATCACCCAGATGCTCACCGTGCTGAACAAGAAGTCCGGTATGCAGGGCATCAGCGGCGTCAGCTCCGACTTCCGCGACCTTGAGCTGGGCGCCGAGCAGGGCAACGCGCGCTGCGCGCTCGCCCGCGACAAGTTCGCCTATGAGGTCAAGAAGTACATCGGTGCGTATGCCGCCGCGATGGGCGGCGTGGACGCCATCGTCTTCACCGCCGGTGTGGGCGAGAACGATGCGCCCGAACGCATGGCGATCGCCGGCGGGCTTGAGTTCATGGGCGTCAAGATGGACGAGGACGCCAACAAGGTCCGTGGCGAGGAGCGCGTGATCTCCGCGCCCGACTCCAAGGTCACCGTCCTGCTCATCCCCACGAACGAAGAGCTCATGATCGCCATGGATACCGAGGCGCTCGTTGGCTGAGCGCAAGCAGCAGAATTAAGGATAAGGCTCTGTCCGGCAATGCCGGACAGAGCCCTTTTCATTTTGGAGCATACTGTTTATTCGGTGAATATCTTGTCCTCCGCCCTGCGCGTATAGTCGCGCTCGAGCATCGCGCGGTGCGAGAGGAACGCAGGGTCGTCGAAGTACTTCGCGCCCACCGGGCAATTGCGCACGCAGGAGTGGCACTTGATGCAAACGCCCACGACCTCGGTGACGTCGTCAGGATTGATCGAACCCATCGGGCAGAGCGATGCGCATACGCCGCAATGGATGCACTTGTCAAGGTCGGTCTTGGGCTTTGCCTTGAGAAAGACCTTTGGCTCGCCATCGAGACCCAGCGGGCGGTAATACGGCGCATCGGCATCGCCATCGACCGTGACGGGCGCGGGGATCTGCGTCATCTTCACGATACGCCCCACGACCGCGGAGCCGAGCTTGGCAAGCTCCGCCACATCGTCGGGGTCGGGGCGGCCGCCGGCCAGCGCATCGGTAAAGGCATGGCGGCAGGCAAACGCGCCGGCGCCGATGGTGTGGAAGCCATCGGCTTCCAGGCAGGCGCAGAGCTCGGCGAGCGAATTGTCAAAGCTGCGGTTGCCGAACGTCACGACCGGCACGGCGAGCGCGCCGTTTCCGGCAAAACCGGTTTTGACAAATTCGAGCAGCTTGTTCGGCAGCTTCCCCGCGTAGGTCGGCATGCCGAACACGACAAGATCGCCCTCGGCGAACGCATACTTCTCCTCACGTGCGGCGGGCAGCGTAAAGTCACGCACCTCAAGCGGGACCTCAAAGCTCTCGGCCAGTGCGTTGGCAAGCGTCGTGGCCACCCTCCTGGTGTTGCCGGTAGCGCTGAAATAGACTGCGTAGACCTGAGAAATATTCATGGGGAAGCCTTCTT
Source organism: Oscillospiraceae bacterium UBA4632 (assembly GCA_002405995.1). Lineage (GTDB taxonomy): Bacteria > Bacillota > Clostridia > Oscillospirales > Oscillospiraceae > Hominicoprocola. Next base: position 28,667 of record DHMW01000094.1, on the reverse strand, counting down.
TCTTTATATTCCGGGGCGCTGCCCGGTCATCACAGGGAAAAATCCTCCGCCGAATGCTTGCCGCTCAGGCTTGCCGGACGCGGCGGCACACGTTTGAGCGGATCGTAACAGAAGCGGCGGCAGTGGTCGGCGGAATCGACTACGCCGCGGCGGGAGCAGATGACCTGCCCTTCGTTGATGACAGATCCGCTCTTGCAGTAGGCGCAGCACTTTTCAATATCCTTGCGGAAAAAGCGGAACACAGCTTCTCCTCTCCCCTCTTACAGACTGCGGACAACGAGCCTGCCGTCCTCCATCGCCGCGTGCAGCACGGTGACGGGATGCTCGTAGGAGTCGATGATCTGCCCCGCCATCACGTCCTCCAGCTCCTTCTGGATGGTGCGGCGCAGGTTGCGCGCGCCATAGGCCGCGGAGTAGGACTTTTTGACGAGATATTCGACCACATCGTCGTCCCAGGTAAAGTGCAGCCCCTTGTCCTCAAGGCTCTTTTGCAGCTCGCCCAGCATAATGCGCGCGATACCGGCGAAATCCTTCTCGTCAAGGCGGTTGAAGCAGATGACCTCGTCCACACGGTTCAGAAATTCGGGGCGCAGGAACTCGCCGAGCGCCTTCATGGCGCGGTCGCGGTTCTGCTCGTTCACCGTGTGACCAAAGCCGACGGTGCCCTCCTTGCGCTCGCTGCCCGCGTTGGACGTCATGACGATGACGGTATTCTCAAAGTTGACCTTGCGGCCGTGAGAGTCGGTGATCTCGCCGTCGTCGAGAATTTGCAGCAGGACGTTCATCACATCGGGATGCGCCTTTTCGATCTCATCGAACAGGATGACGGCGTAGGGCTTGCGGCGGATCTTCTCGGTCAGCTGCCCGGCCTCATCGTAGCCGACGTAGCCCGGGGGCGAGCCGACGATCCGGGAGACAGAGTGCTTTTCCATGAATTCCGACATATCGAGCCGGATGAGCGCGTCTGGCGTGTTGAAGAGGTCCTGCGCCAGCTGCTTGACAAGCTCCGTCTTGCCCACGCCCGTGGGACCGACGAAGATGAAGCTCACCGGCTTGTGCTTGGGCGAGATGCCAACGCGGCTGCGGCGGATCGCGGCGGCGACCGCCTCGATCGCCTCGTCCTGTCCGACGATGTGCTCTTTCAAGCGCTTGTCGAGCTCGCTCAGGCGGCGGAACTCGTCCTCGCGGATGCGCGAGGCGGGGATCTTCGTCCACAGCTCGATCACGCGGGCGAGATTGTCCATCGTGAGCTGCGGGTCACCCTGCGCGCAGAGCGCGTCCAGCTCGGCCTGTGCCTTCAGCTCAAGGCTCTTGAGCTCGGCGAGCCGCTCGAAGTCCGGCTCCTCCGCGCCCTGCAAAAGCTCGCGCTCCTTGCCGTAGTCCTCGATCTCGCGGCGCAGCTC
>DHMW01000094.1:26977-27135 GCA_002405995.1 Oscillospiraceae bacterium UBA4632 | reverse complement strand
TCGGGCAGGAAACGGTCGGTGATGTAGCGCTCAGACAGCAGCACCGCCTGACGCAGGATCCCGTCTGGGATCCTGACGCCGTGATACTGCTCATAGTAGTGGGCGATGCCCTTCAAGATCTTGAGCGTATCCTCCATGTTCGGCTCGTTGACCGTGAC
>DHMW01000094.1:26785-26914 GCA_002405995.1 Oscillospiraceae bacterium UBA4632 | reverse complement strand
CTGGAAGCGGCGCTCGAGCGCAGTGTCCTTTTCGATGTGCTTGCGGTACTCGGTGAACGTCGTCGCGCCGATGACCTGGATCTCACCGCGGGAGAGCGCGGGCTTCAAGATGTTGGCGGCGTTCATGCT
>DHMW01000094.1:9839-26630 GCA_002405995.1 Oscillospiraceae bacterium UBA4632 | reverse complement strand
AACTGCGTGCCCGCGACGAGCGCCGTCAGATCGAGCAGGTAGACCTCCTTGCTCCTGAGCTTAAAGGGCACATCGCCCGCGGCGATGCGCTGGGCAAGCCCCTCGGCGATGGCGGTCTTGCCGACGCCCGGCTCGCCGATGAGGCAGGGGTTGTTCTTCTGGCGGCGGTTCAGGATCTGGATCACGCGCTCGATCTCCTCCTCGCGGCCGATGACCGCATCCAGCTTGCCCTCGCGTGCGCGCTGAGAGAGGTTGATGCAGTACGAATCCAGGAACTTGTGCTTGCTGCCCTTTTCCGCCTTTTTGTCGCCGCGCGGGCGCTGCGGCTGCTCGGCGTCGCCGCCCTGTGCGTCGTTCGCAGCGGGGCTGCCGCCGAAAAAGCGGCTCAGGAACGGGAAGGTCGCGGTCTTGCCATCCTCGTCGTCCGCGCCGTCCGGATCGTCGGCGTCGCTCAGCCCTTCAAGATTCTCCGCGCCGCCGAAGGCGCCCATCATCTCGTTTGAAATATTGTCAAGGTCCTCGTCCGTGATGCCCATGCGGCGCATCATCTCGTCCACCTGGGGCAGCCCCAGGTTCTTCGCGCACTTGAGGCAAAGGCCCTCATTTACGTTTTTACCGTTCTCCTGCCGCGTGATGAACACAACGGCGATATTTTTCTTGCATCTGGAACAAAGTTGTGGCTGCATGTAGATTCCTCCATCAGGGTAAAAGTCAGCGCCTCAGCACGGCGGCAAGGCTGCGCGGGCTTTGCTGCATGAAAAATACCAGAAGATACGAGCCGCTCTCGTAATCGTCGAACACCGTGACGCCGAGCTTCGGCGCAAGGCCGCAGACCAGAAACAGCAGCAGCGCGCTCTCGATGAGCCCCAGCGCCCCGCCGCCAAGCGAGTTGAGCGTGTGCAGCACCGGCAGATCGAACAGCTTGTCAAGCCCCCGCGTCAAAAGCCGCAGCAAAGCCGTCAGCAGCAGGAAGCCCAGCACAAACAGCAGCGTGCGCACCACGCTGGCAAGCAGCGTGCGCACCGCGGCAAGCGCCGCGCTCTGCGCCTGCTTCCGCAGCGAATCGCGCACCGCGCCGTCAAGGTCGAAGCGCAGCAGCCGCTTGAGAAGCCCTGTCACGTCCAGCGGCGCGTCATCCGCCGCCTCCGCGCCGTCTGCCTCAGCGCCCTCGCCGTGCTCGGTCTCCGCCGGCAGGCTCTCGTCCTGCCGCTTTTCGGCGTCGAACCATTCCTGCACGCTTTTCTCCGCGCGCGGCATCAGCGCGCCGGTCACCGGCTCCGTCAGCGCGTCCGCCAGCAGCGACGCGCCGACCAGCGCGGCAACGACGGCCACCAGCGCCATCAGGCTGCGGAACAGCCCGCGCCTTGCGCCGAGCACCGCGCCAAGGATCAGCACGAGCGCGAACATCGCATCGATGATAAGTCCATTATCCATGTTTCACTCATTTCATTCAAGGCACAAATTGTAACTTTTTTGGCGTTTTGCAGAAATTACGGGATATAAAGCCATGCTGACGCCGAGCCGACCAGCACCGCCGTGCCGTCGGCGCGCATCCGGACCTCCCGCGCGTACTCTGTACCGTCGAGCCGCGCGTATTCCTCCAGCTGCGGCGTGTAGATGACAAGGCTGTCGCTGTAGAGCACGGCAACATACTTCCCCGCCGCCGACAGCGACAGCACCTCGCTGCGGCTGTCAAGGCTCGCAAGCTCCGCTCCGTCCGCGCCGACGGTCACGAGCCGCAGCGCGCTGCCGGAGCGGTAGCGGCTCAGCAGCAGCGCAGCAAAGCTCTCCCCATCCATGCTCGCTCCGCGCAGATAGGGGTACGGAAAGCGATAGCTTCCGGCAAGCGAGCCGTCGGATCTGAGCAGCGTCAGGCTGTCGTCGGTCAGGCATGAGAGCGTCCCGCCCACGCTGCCGAGCGAGAGCACGAGCGATCCGGTCAGCGTATTGACCGCGACGGCCTTCTCGCTTTCCAGCGCGTAGAGGCTCACAGTGTTGGCAAACGCCCCGTCCGATTCTCCCAGCGTCACCGCCGCCATGTGCTTGCAATCGCGCAGCACCGCCGCGTCAATGACATAGCGCTCGGAGGAGCGGAAGGCAAATACCTTCTCTCCCGCGGCATCATACACCGTGACGGCGGATTTATAGCCGCTCTTTTCCGTGTTGAGCGCCAGATAGTCCGACGAATTCAGCGAAACGGACAGTATCCCGCCGCTGCACTCGCCGCTCATGTCGCGCACCAGGCCGCTTCCGGAGAAGATCAGCAGCGTCTGCGCGCCCACATCGTAGACCGCGGCGGTCTGCCCTCCCACGGCGATGGCAGGATTTGTGAGCTTCACGTTTCCGGTGTAGACGCTCTCGCCGTCGCTGTCGAGCAGCTGCACGCCCGTCGTCGAAACGACCAGCAGCTTCTCCCCCAGCAGCGCGAACACATTGCTGCGGTCATTGCTGAAGGCGTACAGCTCCGCCTTGCCCTGCTCATCCTGTGTGATTTTATTGTAAGAAAACAGGCGCTTCACGCTGTCAAGGCTTTTCAGATCCTTCCACGCGGCGGCGACTACCACCGCCAGCACGATAAGCAGCGTGAGCAGTACGCGCAGCGCGCGGCCAAAGCCGCCGCTGCGGCGCGGCGCCGCCTGCGAACGCCGGAACTCCCCGCGCGTCAAATTGTCCTGTTCCCGATCATTCATTGAGCCGTTCATCCTCATACCACAGCCTTGTCATGTACAGCCCGCCCGGCGGCACCGTCGGCCCCGCCAGCGAACGGTCGCCGGAGGCAAGGATCTCCGGGATATCCTCCGGCGTCAGCTTGCCCTCGGCTGCGTAAAGCACCGTGCCGGTGATGGCACGCACCATGTTATACAGAAATCCGTCCGCGCAGACCTTCAGCTCCAGCAGCTCGCCCGCGCGCGACACGCGGCAGTAATGCACCGTGCGCACGGTGGTTCTCGTCTCCGTGCCGACGGAGCGGACGGCGCGGAAATCATGCGTGCCCTCGAAGGCACGCGCCGCACGGTCCATCACGTCCTCGTCAAGATGCTTGGGGTAAAAGTACGCCCGGTTGACATAGAACGGGTTTTTGATGCGGGAGTTATAAATACGGTAGGTGTACTCCTTTTTCCGGCACGAGAGGATGGCGTTGAAATCCTCCGCCACCTCAAGCGCCTCGCGCACGACGATATCCTCCGGCGTATGCGTGTTGATGGCAAACGGCAGCCGCTCGACCGGAATGCGCGACCCGGTGCGGAAATTGGCGATGTAGCGCTCGGCGTGGACGCCCGCGTCCGTGCGCCCGCAGCCAACGAGCTTGATCGCTTCACCGCAGACCCTCGAAAGTCCCTTTTCCATCGTCTCGCAGACGCTCGGCACCGTTTTCTGCACCTGCCAGCCGTGGTAGGCGGTGCCGTTGTACATCAGTTTGAGCGCTATGTTCCGCATCGCGGTCTCCTTTCTTCCGCGCTTCAGCGCAGCAGGATCACACCCACCGTCAGCGCGAGGTAATAGGCGAGCACGAGCCAGTCGCGCGTCTCATAGCGCAGCACATGCAGCTTCGTGCGTCCCTCGCCGCCGTGATAGCAGCGGCACTCCATCGCCGTCGCCAGCTCATCGGCGCGGCGGAAGGCGCTGACGAACAGCGGCACCAGCAGCGGCACGAGCGCTCTTGCGCGCTGCATGAGGCTGCCGGTCTCAAAATCGGCGCCGCGGGCCTTCTGTGCAGACATGATCTTGTCTGTTTCCTCGATAAGCGTCGGGATAAAGCGCAGCGCGATCGACATCATCATCGCCAGCTCATGCACGGGCGCCTTGATCTTTTTCAGCGGGCTCAGCAGGCTCTCCAGCCCGTCCGTCAGGCGGATGGGCGAGGTCGTGTAGGTCAGAAGGAACGTACCCATGATGAGCAGCGTGATGCGCAGCATCATCGTAACGGCGGCGCGCACGCCCTCGGCTGTGATGCGGAAGATCCAGAAGCGGCACAGCTCCGTGCCGGGGGTATAAAAGAGGTTCAAAAGCGCCGTAAACGCGATGATGAACAGCACGGGCTTCAAGCCCTTGAAGAGCGCCTTCGCTCCCACGCGCGAGACGCGCACGGCGATCACAAGCGTGAGGATGAGGAGCCCGTAGGCAATGTAGCTCTTTGCGCTGAACAGCGCCACGATGTAGAGCACCGTGACCAGGAGCTTTGTGCGCGGGTCGAGCCTGTGCGCCAGCGTGTCGCCGGGAAAGAACTGGCCAAGGGTGATATCCTTCAGCATTTCGCCCCGCCCCCTCTCCTGAGCGCGAGGAGTTCCTCCCGCAGTTCCTCCACCGTGTAAACAGCCGGGTCGATCGCAAGCCCCCTGCCGCGCAGCGCCATGGCGATGCGCGTGACCTGCGGCACATCCAGCCCCGCAGCCACCAGCTCACCGCTGCGGGTGAATACCTCGCGCGGCGTGCCGCTCATGAGCACATGGCTGTCCGACAGCACGACGATGCGGTCCACATTCTTCGCGATCTCCTCCATGCTGTGGCTCACGAGCACGACGGTCGTGCCGCGCTCGCGGTGGAACTGGCGGATATTCGCAAGCAGCTCCTCCCGCCCCCGCGGGTCAAGCCCGGCGCTCGGCTCATCGAGCACCAGCACCTCCGGCTCCATGGCGATCACGCCCGCGATAGCCACGCGGCGCTTCTGCCCGCCGGAGAGGGCGAAGGGTGATTTTTCCAGCAGATCCTCCGAAAGCCCCGCAAAGCGCGCCGCATCGCGCACGCGGCGGTCGATCTCGTCCTTTGAAAGCCCCATATTGGTGGGACCGAAGGCGATATCGCGGTAAACGGTCTCCTCGAAGAGCTGATACTCCGGGTACTGGAACACCAGCCCCACGCGGAAGCGCACGCTGCGGATCTTTTTGGGATCCGCCCAGATATCCTCGCCGCCGAGCAGGATGCGCCCCGCCGTCGGCTTCAGAAGTCCGTTGAGGTGCTGGATCAGCGTCGATTTGCCGCTGCCCGTGTGCCCGATGATGCCGAGAAACTCGCCCCGGTAGATCGAAAGCGACATATTCTGCACCGCGCTGCGGCAGAAGGGCGTGCCCTCGCCGTAGGTGTGCGTCAGGTTTTCAACTCGAATGATCTCTTCCAAGGTCCCTGTCCTCTTTAGGTAAAGTTTTTCACGATCGCGTCGGCGCATTCGTCCACGGTGATGGCATCCACCGGGACGTCCATCCCCGCCTCCCGCAGCGAGAAAAGCAGCGACACCGTGTCCGGCACGGATAGCCCGATCGCCTCCAGCTCGCTCTTGCGCGTAAAAACCGCGCGCGGCGCGCCGTCCATCACCACAAGCCCGTCGTTCATCACGATCACGCGGTCGGCGTGCTCGGCCTCGTTCATGTGGTGGGTGATGAGCACAACGGTGATGCCCTGCTCGCGGTTGAGCTTTTCAACGGCGGCGAGCACCTCGCGCCGCCCGATGGGGTCGAGCATGGCGGTCGCCTCATCGAGCACGATGCACTCGGGCTTCATCGCCAGAACGCCCGCGATGGCGATGCGCTGCTTCTGTCCGCCTGAGAGCAGGTGCGGCGCATGCTTTTTATACTGCCCCATGCCGACAGCCTTGAGCGCGTCATCCACGCGCCTGCGGATCTCCTCGCTTGGCACGCCCAGATTTTCGGGCGCGAACGCGACGTCCTCTTCAACGACGTTTGCAACGATCTGGTTGTCCGGGTTCTGGAACACCATGCCCACGCGCCTGCGGATCTCAAGCAGGAGCGATTCGTCGGTGGTGTCCATCCCCTCCACATATACCTTGCCGCCGCCCGGCAGCAGCACCGCATTGAAGGTCTTGGCGAGCGTCGATTTGCCGCTGCCGTTGTGCCCCAGCACCACGACGAAGCTGCCGCGCTCAATGGCCACGTCCACGCCGCGCAGCGCGCGGGTGTTGCCCTCGCCCTCCGCACCGGGATAGGTAAAGGTCAGTTTTTCGGTCTTGATCATTTCCATATCGGTGAATATCCTCTTGTTCACTCCGAGAACCAGCGGCCCGTCGCGCCGCAGGGCAGCGCGAGGCCCGTCTCCGTCACGGGAAGCCCCAGCTCATCCCATGTGACCTTGCCGCCGTACTTTTCCGCAACGAGCAGGTGCAGCATGTAGCCGAGCACCGACGGCGCAAGCCCCGTCGTGTACGAGTTGATGATGACAAAAAGCGGCTTGTCCGAAAGCACCTGGGCGCAAAGCTTGACGAACGGGAACAGGTTATCCTCCAGCTTCCACACCTCGCCGCCCGGACCGCGCCCGTAGCTTGGCGGATCCATGATAATGGCATCGTAGGTTTTTCCGCGGCGGATCTCCCGCTCGACGAATTTCGCGCAGTCGTCGATGATCCAGCGCACCGGCGCGTCAGCAAGACCGCTCACGCGCGCGTTCTCGCGCGCCCAGCTCACCATGCCCTTCGCCGCGTCCACATGGCAGACCTGCGCGCCGCTCGCGGCGCAGGCGACCGTTGCCCCGCCGGTGTAGGCGAAGAGGTTCAGCACCCGGATGGGACGCCCCGCATTCCCGATCTTCTCGCGTGCAAAATCCCAGTTCACAGCCTGCTCCGGGAACAGCCCCGTGTGCTTGAAGTTCATGGGCTTGACCTGAAACGTGAGATCCTTATACTGCACCTGCCACGATTCTGGCAGCTTTTCCTTGTCCCAGTGCCCGCCGCCGGAGGACGAGCGATGGTAGCGCCCCTGCGCGTTTTTCCAGCCGCGGTTCGTGTGCGGTGTCTCCCAGATCGCCTGCGGGTCAGGTCTTACCAGAATTTGCTTTCCCCAGCGTTCGAGCTTTTCCCCGCCGCCGCAGTCAAGCAATTCATAGTCTTTCCAACCGTCCGCGATCCACATGGCGTTTTCTCCTTTTCCGCATGGGCATAGTAGCACATGATAATCAATGTATTATACTACGTGCGCAGCATGGTAGTCAATGAATAAATCGTGAATTCCCCTGCGCTGTGCTCCCGCCGCGCGCCGCTTCAGGAAATTTGCAAATATATTTTCATAGACAGCGCGCGCCGCCTGTGCTATACTGGTTAAAACTCCGTTAAGAAAGCTGGCATCTCATCATGGAAAAGCTCCTGCTGCACTCCTGCTGCGCCCCCTGCTCGGTCTACTGCGTGGATACGCTGCGCAGCGAAGGGATCGAGCCGGTATCGCTGTGGTTCAACCCCAACATCCATCCCTGGACGGAGTACGATATGCGCCGCAGCACGCTGCTGCAATACGGGGAGCTGGAGAAGCTTGAGGTCCGCGTGCTGGAGGATTACGGCCTGCGGGACTTTGTCCGCGCCGTCAGCGCGGATATCGATCGCCGCTGCGCCCATTGCTACACGCTCCGGCTCGGCACGGCGGCGAAGTATGCCGCCGCCCACGGCTTCGATGCCTTCACCTCGTCCCTTCTCATCTCGCCGTACCAGAACCACGAGCTCTTAAAGGCCGTGGGTGAGGCGATGGGAAAAAGGTACGGCGTGCCGTTCTATTACCGCGACTTCCGCCCAGGCTTCCGCGAGGGACAGGCAAAAGCGCGCGAGCTGGGCCTCTACATGCAGAAATACTGCGGCTGCATCTTCTCCGAAGAGGACCGCTACCGGAAAAAGATCGACAGGGCGCGCCTCAGCTATGCAGAGCCGCAGCGCCAGGAAGGAGATCCCTCATGCAGTATCATCTGATCGTGCTCCTCGGCTATCTCATCGGCTGCTCCAACATGGCGGTATATCTCGCCGCGCTCCGCGGCGTGGATCTCCGCGCGGGCGGCAGCGGCAATCCCGGCGCGTCCAACGCCATGATCCTGATGGGCTGGAGAGCCGGCATCCTCGTCGGGCTGCACGATATCGGCAAGGCAGCCGCCGCCGTGCTGCTGTGTGAATGGCTTTTCCCCGCTCTGCCCCTTGCCGGGGCTGCCGCGGGTGCTGCCTGCGTGCTGGGGCATATGTTCCCGTTCTACCTCAAATTCCGCGGCGGCAAAGGCTTTGCGTCCTATCTCGGCATGGCGCTGGCGCTCAACTGGCGCGCCGCGCTCGTCATCCTGCTGGCGGTAATCGTCATCACGCTGGTAACGGATTACATCGTCCTCGGCACGATGGCGACGGTCGTGAGCTTCCCGCTCTACAGCGCGCTCACCGGCAGCTATCTTGCCGCGCTGCTGCTTTCCGCTGTCTCGCTTGTCATCATCTACAAGCACCGCATGAATCTTGTGCGCATCTGCCGCGGCACGGAGATCGGCCTGCGCAGCGCCAACCGCGGCGACCACCGCGTAAGCAAATAGCCTTTATGTCAGAAAAGCTCCGCCGGTACCTCCGGCGGAGCTTTTCCTGTTCTTATTCCGTTACCTCCAGCACTACGGTGCCGCCGGTCAGGTCGGCGCGGCGGACATAGCCCACAACGCTCACCCGGCGTCCGAAAAGGTCCGTCAGCGTGACGGTATGACCGTCGCTCTCGATGGTGGTCACCTCGGTGCAGAGCAGGTTCTCCTTCGTTTTCTCGTTCTTATATACGGCAGAAAGGCACATTTTTCATTCCTCCAGCAGCGACAGCACCTCGCGCAGCTGCACGTTTGCGACCTCGAAGCTGCCGATCGCCTCGCTCAGCTTTTTCTTTGCCTGTCCGTCCACGCTCTCCAGCAGCGCGGCAAGCTCCTCGTTATGATGCTCGTTATGGTCGATCATGTAAGCGAGCAGCGCCTTCGTGCGCGCCGCGCCCTCGGGCGCGTGGTCGTGGCCATGCGGATGCTCGTGCGTGTGCGGATGGGTGTGCGCCGCACCGTCGTGCGTGTGCTCGTGGCAATGCTCATGCTCATGTTCATGGATATGCTCCATCTTGTTTTCCTCCGTATCAGATAATGTTCAGCGCGCGGAGCGCCTGCTTTGTTCCTGCCAGCACGCCGCTGTTCTCCGGCAGGTCGAAAACGGTTTTGCCCAGAATGTCGAACTCCGTCTGCGCCGGGTCCTCGCCGATCACGGCGAGGACAGGGATATCTCCCGTGTCGATCTCCTCGCGCGCGATGCCCTCCGGCACGCGATTGATGACCGCGCCGCACTGCTCGTACATCACAAGCTCCTGCGCCACCTGCCGCACCGTGCGGATGACCTGCAGGCCCTTGCGGCTCGCGTCAGAAACGAGCAGCAGGTGCGTGACCCGCTCCAGCACGCGGCGGTTGATCTGCTCGATGCCCGCCTCGCTGTCGATCACAACATAATCGTAGTCGCCGATCAGCAGGCTGATGACCTGGCGCAGATAGGTATTCACCGCGCAGTAGCAGCCCGCCGTCTCCGGCCGCCCAACGGCGAAGAAATCATAGCCCTCGCAGTGGTCCATCGCCGCAAGCAGCCGTCCGCGCACGCTTTGCAGGATGTCCCCCACGCCGCCGCCCTGCCGCTCCGTCACCTCGCCGGCGACCTCGCGGCGGATATCGTCCAGCGTCTCGCCTGCGGTGATGCCGAGCGCCGTGGACAGTCCCACGGCAGGGTCGGCGTCGATGGCAAGGATGCGTCCTGCCGGATACGTATCGCGCAGCAGACGCACCATCGCAGCGGAAACAGAGGTCTTGCCCACGCCGCCCTTTCCCGCCACGGCAAGGATCTTCGCAGCGCCTTCCATGCGCACCCCCCCTTGCTTTCTTTGGCTCAGTTTACCACAGCGCGCCGCGCTTTGCAACGAAAAAACGCGAAAAGGGTCCTCCCCTTTCCGCGTTTTTCCATTATCCGATCAGCGCGCCGTGCGCAAGGCGCAGCGCGCGCCCGGCATCCTCGCACGGGACAAAGAGGCTCAGATACCGCTCGCCCGCCGAGACGGCGTGCACGCCGACGCCGCCCTGCTCCAGCGCCTTAATGGCGGTCCGCTCCAGCGCGGCGGACGGCAGCGCGCCCCCCACCGCCGTGATCGCCGCGAGCGCGCTGTCCGCGCTCTTTTTCTGCGTTATACCCACGACGGGGATATCTTCTCCCTCCGCGCAGACCACGCTGCCGCCGCTCACGCTCCCGCATGCACAGACCCGGATCTCCACGCCGCAGCGCGCGGCAAGCGCCACGCTGCGGTCATGCAGGACCTGCGCGCCCCGGCTCGCCAGCAGCAGCATATCGCGGTAGCCGATACGTGCCCTGCGCACCGCGTCCGAGCAGAGGCGCGGATCGGCGGAGTAGATCCCGTCCACGTCCGTGCAGATGACCAGCTCGCCGGCGTGCAGCGCCGCGGCAATCGCCACCGCACTTGTATCCGAGCCGCCGCGCCCGAGCGTTGTAATATCGCCCGCGCCGTCCACCCCCTGAAAGCCAGCCGCAACGACCGCGCGCCCCGCATTCAGCTCGCGGCGGATGCGCTCCGTTCCGACGTCTGTCACCTCCGCGTTGGTATGCATGCCGTCCGTGCGCAGCGGGATCTGCCAGCCGCAGAGCGATACCGCGTCCACTCCCTGCGCCCGCAGCGCCATCGCGCCCAGCGCCGCGCTCATCTGCTCGCCCGCGGAGAGCAGCGCGTCAAGCTCGCGCGGCTGCGGCGCAGGCGCCGCCTCCGCCGCCCTTTTGAGCAGTTCATCGGTCGTATCTCCCTGCGCGGAGAGCACCGCCACCACATCGTGTCCCGCCGCGCGCCTTTCTCGCACAAGCTGTGCCATGCGCACAAGATGCTCTGCATCGCGCACGGAGCTGCCGCCGAATTTCATCACCAACAGGCTCATAAGAACCACTTCCAGCAAAAAAATGGATCGGCAGACCGCCATTGCAGCGGCCGCCAATCCATCGTATGCCGAAGCCTCCGCCGGCGTTCAGGCCGCCAGGATCTCAAAGCGTACCACATCCTCCAGCGCCAGCGCCTGCGCCATCAGCTCCTCGATCGATTCCTGCATCTCCGACGTCTCCGCCGAGATCGTCACCGCCGCGCAGCCGTTGGTCGGGATGCTCTGGTTGATCGTCAGTATATTCGCGCCGGAGCTGGCAAAAATAGAGAGGACGTTCGACAGCACGCCGGGGTTGTTCTTGAGCATGGTATAAAACGTGATGATGCGTCCCGTTTTCATGTCGTTGAACGGGCGCACCGCGTCGCGGTATTTATAAAAGGCGCTGCGGCTGATGCCGACGGCGCGGGCGGCATCCCCCGCCGTGCGCACCTCGCCGGACTGGAGCATCCGCTTTGCCTCCGCCACCTTGATGAATATCTCCGGCAGCGCCTCTGCCGACACCAGATAGTATTTTTTTGCCATCGTCATTGCGTGTTCCCCCTCCGTGGTCATTTGTCTTTGATCTGCGATATTTTAGCACATCGTTTCCTGCAATGCAACAGTTTTCTTTTGGAAAGGAGCACAAAAATGAGCGATGCACGGCTGCGGCGCTTTCTGCTTCTCACCGCCTCCGGCGCGGCTGCGGCGGGACTGTTCTATCTGCTGATGCGCTATCTGCTGCCGTGGGGCCTGCCGTTTCTGCTGGCGTTTTTTGTCGCCGCGCGCTTTGAGCCGCTCGTGCTCCGTATGCAGCGGCGCCTGCACTTCCGCCGCGGCTTTTCCGCCCTGCTGCTCACGCTCACGCTGCTGTTCCTGCTGGGCGGGCTGCTGTCGCTGCTCTGGTCCACGCTGCTTGCCCAGACCAGTGCGCTGCTCGCCGCCGCGCCCGCATTTTTCGACACCGTTCCCGAGCTGCTCGACGGGCTTTTGGCGCGCCTTGCGCAAAACAGCGCCGCCTGCCCGGACTGGCTGCGAGACTATTTGCGCGAGCAGCTGGCACGAACCGTCAGCGATTTTGACAGTCTCCTGCGCGCGCTGTCCGCGCGTATCCTCTCCGCGCTCACAGCCGCGGCGGCCTCGCTGCCCGGCGGCGCGCTCGCCGTCGCCACCTGCGTGCTGGCGATCTTTTTCACCTCCGCGTCGTACCCGCTGATCTGCGCGGCGGTCAGATCGCGCCTGTCCGGCGGTGCGCTGCAAAGGCTGAGCCTTTTCCGCAGCGGCGCGGCGGACTCGCTCTCGCGCTGGCTGCGCGCGCAGCTCACGCTCTCGCTCATCACGTTTTTTGAGCTGCTGGTCGGCTTTCTGTTCATGCGCCAGCGCTATGCGCTCTTGCTTGCGCTGCTCATCACGCTGCTCGACGCGCTGCCGGTGTTCGGCACGGGCACAGCGCTCGTGCCCTGGGCAGCAGTCACACTGCTCATCGGCTTTCCGCCCAAAGCGATCGTGCTGCTTGCGCTCTACCTCTGCACGCTCGTCACGCGCAACGTGCTTGAGCCGAAGCTGCTCTCCGCGCAGGCGGGGCTGCCGCCGGTGGCGTCGCTTGCGGCGATGTACCTCGGCTTTCGCAGCTTTGCTCTTGCGGGCATGATCCTCTTTCCCTTCCTGCTGCTCCTTACCGCGCAGATCCTCCGCAGCGGGAGCGCCGCGCAGGACAAAAGAGACGGCTGACGCCGTCTCTTTTGCTGCCTGTATGCTTCAGTTGCCGCCCCCGGCAGTGCTGCTGTTGAGCAGCCAGTCGAGGAAGCTCCCGTTGTCGCTGCCGTCCCCGGCGCCGTCGTCCGGGCTGTCGCCTTCCTCGCCGTCTCCACCCTCAAGGATGTCATCCCACGGAAGCGCCGGCGCGGTATGCGTGGTGCATCCCCCCCGTGCCAGCACGTCGCTGTAGAGCTGCACGGTGCCGTCGTTGGTCTTGACGGCCTCGCCGTCCGGGATGGCGGAGATCAGCCCCTCCTCAAGCTGCGCCTGGTAGGTTGCCAGTGACGCTGCGCTCAGCGGCTTGTAGATCAGCTCGCGCGTGTAGCCCCAGCCCTCGCTCACGTTCGGCTGGCTCAGGTCGAGCACCGTCTCGGTCTTGATGTTCGGGCAGTAGTCGCCCGCCAGCAGGCCCGTATCGGCGCAGATGCTCACGGTGATGTGCGCATCGCACGTCAGCGTGGGCGCGCTGCCCTTGGCGACCTTCACCGTATGCGACGGGCAGGAGGCGGAGGCAAGCAGTCCCGTCTGCGTGCAGACGGTCACGCTCTCCATATCGCTGCTGCTGACGTCAAAATCCTTATTGGGCAGGTCCTCGTGGACCTTGCTCATAAAGGTTTTCCACAGCGTCGCGGCGGGGTTGCCGCTCGCCACGATGCGCGTGGGCGTATTGTAGCCCACCCAGACCGCCGCCGTATAATACGGCGTGTAACCGACAAAGTAACGGTCGTTGTTGCTGTTGGTCGAACCGGTCTTACCGGCAATGGTCATGCCGGAGAACTTCGCGCCCGTGCCGGTACCGCTGCTGACGACCTCCTTGAGCAGCTGGTTGATCGCATACGCCGTGCTTTCCTTCATCGCCACGTGCGACTCGGTCTTGTTCTCCAGGATCGTATTGCCGTTGTGGTCCTTGACCTCGATGTAGGTGCGGGGCTTGGTGTAGATGCCGCTGTTGGCAAAGCTCGCGTACGCCGCCGCCATCTCGCGCGTGGTCACGCCCTTGGAAAGGCCGCCCAGCGCCAGCGCGCCCGCCGCCGTGATATCGTCGTTGGTCAGCGTGGTGAAGCCAAGCTTCTCCGTCATAAACGAGTAGGACGCAGAGAGCGTCAGCTTCTGGATGGTGCGCACTGCCGTTGGGTTGGAGGAATTGCGGACAGCGTCCTGCAGCGTCATGATGCCGCGGTAGCCGGAGTAGGCGTTCACGGGCCACACGCTGTCGTTCATCATCTGCACGGGATAGTCGTCGATCACGCTCGCAGGCGTGATGACCCCGGCGTCCAGCGCAGGCGCGTAAACGCTCAGAGGCTTGATCGCCGAGCCGCACTGGCGCACAACGGTCGAATAGTCGAGCAGGAAGCGCCCCTCGCGCTCGCCCACGCGGCCCGCGACGGCAACAATGTCGCCGGTCGAATTGTCGATGATCGTTGCGCCGGACTGGAGCTGTTCGCCCTTGGCCGAGGTGTAGTCCAGGTTGCTGCGGTCGGCGTAAACGCTCTCCACGATCGACTGGATCTCGGGATCCACCGTGCAGTAGATCGAGTAGCCGCCGGTGTAGAGCATGGTTTTGGCGACCTCTTTTTCATAGCCCTTCTGCTCCATCAGATCGGCGACGATGTCGTTGAACATCCGCTCGACAAAGTAGGAATCGTAGGAGCTGCTGGCGATCATCTCCGCCTCGCCGGCATCCTTTGGCACATAGTCCTCGTCCCAGGTGAATACGAGCTTCTCGTTCTTCGCCTGCTCGTACTCCTCGTCGCTGAGCTTGCCCAGCTCGTGCATTTTATAGAGCACCGTGATCTGGCGCTCCTTGTTCTGCTCGCGGTACCAGTCGCCCTTTGACGGATCGTATTTGTAGGGGTTTTGCGTGATGCCGACGATGGCGGCCGCCTCGGCGACCGTCAGCTCGCCGACGGTCTTGCCGAAATACGTCTCCGCAGCCGCCTCGATGCCGTAGCTGCCGCAGCCGAAATAAACGGTGTTGAGATAAGTCTCCAGGATCTCTTCCTTCGAGTAATTCTTGGCAAGGCGCAGCGCGCGGAAGATCTCCGTCACCTTGCGCTTGATCGTGACTTCTTTTTCCCCCGTCACGTTTTTGATCACCTGCTGGGTGATGGTGGAGCCGCCGCGGGTGGAGCTTCCCGTCACCTTGTCGAAAATGGCGCGCGCCGTGCTCTTCCAGTCCACGCCGCCGTGCTCGAAAAAGCGCTCGTCCTCGATCGAGATCAGCGCCTGCCACACATGCTCCGGGATATCCTCAAAGTCCACGAGCGTGCGGTTTTCCGTGCCGTGGAGCTTTGTCAGCTCCAGCCACTCGCCCGTCGTCTTGTCCTGATAGTAGACCGTCGAACTCTGCTTGAGCGTGTAGGCGGAAATGTCCACGTCCAGCTCCGGCGCGAGCGTGGTGTTCACATAGACCATGAAAATGGCAAAAAACATCAGTCCGGTCGTAAGGCCGATGGCAAACAGCGTGCCGATGACCTTCCACACCGTACCGGACCGTTTCTTTTTCGGATGCGGCTGGTGCTGTCTGCGGGGCGTCTTGTTTTCTGTGCGGTTGTCTTCCATAAAGCGCCTCCTCCTTTGCTGAATGTGCGGAACGGAAATGCGGGTGCCCGCATAGTTGTCCATGCTGATACAGAATATAGTATAGCATGGCTGTCAAGTGGTGCGTATCTTGACTTGCAATTTTGCATGGAATGCGGTATACTGTAGGGCAGAAACGATCAGGAGGTATCCCCCATGAGTGAAGATTTCGGTCCCAATTTCGTCACGCTGACCGATGACGACGGCAACGACATTGAGCTTGAATACATCGACGCGCTCGAGTACAACGGCACGACCTATATGGCCTTCTTCCCCGTGATCGAGGAAGGCAGCGAGGACAGCGGGGACGAAGAGGAATACGGTCTTGTCATCCTCAAGAGCCAGATGGAAAACGGCGAGGAATTCCTTGTCACCGTGGACGACGAGGAAGAGCTTGACGCCGTATACGGCCAGTTCATGGAGCAGATCCTCGCCGACGAGGAATAAGCTCCCCTGTTGCGACGGTTTTTTCCGCCCGGATGCGGTAAACTGAAGCTGCCCTGCGGGGTGCGTGATAAGCTCTTATAAACCCACATTTCGTCATAAGGGACGCCGGTACGCTCCGGTGGTTTGCAGGCCTCCCGGCTGCCTTCTGCGGCTGGATGTTGGAAGCAGTAAAGCCGGACAGAGGCGACCCACCTGTTCCAGAAGGTGCAGGTTTGACGGGGCTTACACGGCCGCTGCGGGGCATTTTTCTGTTCTCCGGCAGATTGCACAAAATCCCCTTTTCATTTTCTACACTGCCTTAGACGGAAAAAACGTGCAATTTGTTC
Source organism: Oscillospiraceae bacterium UBA4632 (assembly GCA_002405995.1). Taxonomy (GTDB): domain Bacteria; phylum Bacillota; class Clostridia; order Oscillospirales; family Oscillospiraceae; genus Hominicoprocola. Next base: position 10,863 of record DHMW01000094.1, on the reverse strand, counting down.
GCGTTTCCTGTAAAATCATTTTGTAAATATTGTACCGGTAGCTGCAACGAAGTGCTTCGCGCACGGGCTGAACTATCTCTCCGGCAGGAGGGATGGATCCTCGGTCCGTTCGGGGAAGCGCTTTTTTTGTTCCCTGCGGTGCCGCGGCAAGCGGCGGGAGCGGGCTGCGCCGGTCATAAAAAGGAGGATCACCCATGAAGCTTATCACCAACGGCCGCCTCATCACCCGCGATGCGGAGGGGCAGGGCTACTACGAGCACGGCGCCGTCGCCTACGAGGGCACGAGGATCGCCGAGGTCGGCGAGGAGGCCGTGCTCCGCGCCAAGTACCCCGATGCCGAGATCATCGACGCCAGGGGCGGCGTCATCATGCCCGCGTTCATCAACGCGCACACGCACATCTACTCTGCCCTCGCCCGCGGTCTGTCCATCAAGGGCAACAACCCCACGAACTTCTACGAGGTGCTCGACGGGACCTGGTGGGCGATCGACCGCCACCTGATGATGGACGGCACAAAGGCCAGCGCCACCGCCCTTTACATCGACTCGATCAAGCAGGGCGTGACGACGGTCTTCGACCATCACGCCTCTTACGGCGAGATCCCCGGCACGCTCCACACCATTGCGGAAGAAAGCAAGCGCCTGGGCCTTCGCTCCTGCCTGTGCTACGAGGTCTCCGACCGCGACGGCGAGGAGAAGTGCCTGCAGGCCATTCAGGAAAACGCCGACTTCATCACCGAGTGCGAAAAGCGGAACGACCCGATGCTCGCGGCGATGTTCGGCGGCCACGCGCTGTTCACGATCTCCGATAAGACCTTCGACCGTATGGCCGCAGCCAACAACGGCCGCACCGGCTACCACATCCACGTGTCCGAGGGCATGAACGATGTGTACGATTCCCTCCAGAACTACGGCCGCCGCCCCGTGCAGCGTTTGCAGGATCACGGCATTCTCGGCCCCAAAACCATTCTCGGCCACTGCATCCACGTCAACACCGCCGAAATGGAGATCATCAAGGAGACCGG
>DHMW01000094.1:9628-9750 GCA_002405995.1 Oscillospiraceae bacterium UBA4632 | reverse complement strand
GGCAACGCCATCGGCATCTGCCCGGTGCTTCAGCTTTACAAGCGCGGCATCCTGCTCGGCATGGGTACCGACGCCTACACGAACGATATGCTCGAGTCTCTCAAGGTCGCCCTCTGCTCCCA
>DHMW01000094.1:9053-9528 GCA_002405995.1 Oscillospiraceae bacterium UBA4632 | reverse complement strand
ACGGATATGCTCTTCAAGAACAATGCGAAGATCGGCGCAAAATATTTCCCCGACCAGCTCGGCGTTTTGAAGCCCGGCGCGGCGGCGGACATCATCGTCATGGATTATAAGCCGTTCACTCCGTTCTCCGATGCAAACATCGACGGCCACATGATCTTCGGCATGACGGGCCGCCAGTGCCAAACCACCATCGCCGCCGGCAAGACGCTCATGCTCGACCGCGAGCTCGTCGGCATCGACGAGGAGGCCGAAAACGCCCACATCCTCGAAGCCGCCAAGAAGCTCTGGACCTCCCTCAACGGCGAGGAATATTGATCGCACACAAAGAAAGGAGAACTTCCATGTCCGAGAAAATGTATCCCATCCCGTTCGAGTCCCTGATGAACTGGATCACGGCCGAATACGCCCAGTGCGGCGACGTGTTCGGCGTTCATAAGCACTACCGCGCAAGCGGCAAGAGCCTGCCCATCTTCGG
>DHMW01000094.1:6420-8969 GCA_002405995.1 Oscillospiraceae bacterium UBA4632 | reverse complement strand
GCCGCCGGCCCCAACAGCCAGCTGGCGCAGAACATCATCGCGGCCTACGCCGCGGGCGCACGCTTTTTCGAGGTCAAGACCGTGCAGAAGATGGACGGCGCAGAGCTTGCCGCCTGTGTCCCCCGCCCCTGCATCCTCGCCGCAGACGAGGGCTACAACCAGGAATGGTCCACCGAGCTGACCGTGCCGCAGGCACAGGACGAGTACATCAAGGCCTGGTGCGCGCTCAAGGTCATGAGCAAGGTCTACGGCTTCGGCGATCCCGACGGATTTGTCTTCAACATGTCCGTCGGCTACGATCTTGACGGCATCAAGGGCCGCAAGATCAACACCTACATCAACAACATGATGGACGCAAGTAAGACCTCCCAGTTCAAGGAGTGCAAAAAGGTCCTGACCGAGCTGTTCCCCGAGGAGAGGGACTTTATCGCGTCGATCTCCCCGAACGTTTCCCGCTCCGTCACCGTTTCCACGCTCCATGGCTGCCCGCCGCAGGAGATCGAGCGCATCACGAGCTATCTTCTGAAGGAAAAGCACCTGCACACGTTCGTCAAGTGCAACCCGACGATCCTCGGCTACAAGACCGCCCGCAGCATCCTCGATTCCATGGGCTACGACTACATCGTGTTTGACGAGCACCACTTCAACGAGGATCTTCAGTGGGAGGACGCCGTGCCGATGTTCGAGCGGCTGCAAAAGCTCGCGGACAAGGAGGGCCTTGAGTTCGGTCTCAAGCTTTCCAATACCTTCCCTGTGGATACCACGCGCGGCGAGCTGCCGAACGACGAAATGTATATGTCCGGGCGCAGCCTCTTCCCGCTGACGATCGAGATGTGCAATCGCATCTCCCGCCAGTTCAACGGCAAAATGCGCATTTCCTTCGCGGGCGGCGCGGACTACTTCAACTGCGACAGGCTGTTCGCCGCGGGTATCTGGCCCATCACCGTCGCCACCACCATTCTGAAGCCCGGCGGCTACAACCGCCTGCACCAGATGGTCGAAAAGGTAGAACCCATGCCCTACCGCGCGTTCGCGGGCAACGATCCCGCCGCGATCTCCGACATGGCTGCCGCCGCCAGGCACGACTTCCACCACTTAAAGCCCATCAAGCCGCTGCCCTCCCGCAAGAGCCGTGAACAGGTGCCGCTGCTTGACTGCTTCGAGGCCCCCTGCAAGGGCGGCTGCCCCATTGAACAGGATATTCCCGAATACCTCGAGCTCTGCCGCAAGGGCCTCTACGCCCCCGCGCTGAAGCTCATCACCGAGAAGAACGCCCTGCCGTTCATCACCGGCACTATCTGCGCGCACCGCTGCCAGGGCAAGTGCTCGCGCAACTTCTACGACGAGTCCGTCCACATCCGCGACACGAAGCTCCTCGCCGCCGAAAAGGGCTACAATGCCCTGATGGCCTCTCTCCGCATGCCCGAGCCGGTCGAGGATAAGAAGGCCGCCATTGTCGGCGGTGGACCGACCGGTATCGCCGCGGCGTACTTCCTTGGCCGAGAGGGCGTTCCCACCACGATCTTCGAGCGCGAGCGCAAGCTCGGCGGCGTGCCGCGCTACGTCATTCCCGCCTTCCGCATCAGCGACGAGGCCATCGACAAGGACGTTGCGCTGATGGAGCGCTACGGCGTTGAAGTGAAGCTCGGCAAGAGCGCCCCGTCTGTCGAACAGCTCAAGAAGATGGGCTACACCCACATCCTGATGGCCACCGGCGCATGGAAGCCCGGCAGGCTCGACATTGAGGGCAACGTGCAGGGCGTCATCGAGTGGATGAAGAAGATGAAAAAGCAGGTCAAGCCCTGCCTGAACGGCAACATTGTCGTCGTCGGCGCAGGCAACACCGCGATGGACGCCGCCCGTGTCGCGAAACGTATGGGCGCGCATGCGACCATCCTCTATCGCCGCACGAAGAAGTTCATGCCCGCCGACGAGCACGAGCTGCAGCTCGCCATCGACGAAGGCGTGGAATTCGTTGAGCTGGCGGCGCCCGTGAAGCAGAGCCGCGGCCAGCTTCTGTGCGACAGGATGATCCTCGGCGAACCCGACGAGACCGGCCGCCGCAGCCCCGTCAAGTCCGGCGAGCAGTTCTCCATCCCCTGCGACATGGTCATCTCCGCCGTCGGCGAGCAGGTTGACGCCGAGCTCATGGCCGCCAACGGCATCGAGATGGAGCGCAAGGGCCCCGCGTTCGAGACGAACGTCCCCGGCGTGTACTGCGCGGGCGACGCGCACCGCGGCCCCGCCACCGTGGTCGAGGGCATCGCCGACGCCGCGCGCTTTGCTGAGATCGTCGTCGGTCACCCGCACGTCTACGACATCCCCGCCGAGGCCGATGTGACCGAGTTCGACGCGCAGGCCAAGAAGGGCATCCTCTCGATGGCAAGCAAGTGCGTCTGCGACGGCGAGCGCTGCTTACAGTGCTCCACCGTGTGTGAAAACTGCGTCGATTCCTGCCCGAACCGCGCGAATGTCGTCATCAAGATGGCAGACGGCTCGCACGAGATCGTCCACGTTGACAAGATGTGCAACGAGTGCGGCAACTGCAC
>DHMW01000094.1:0-6345 GCA_002405995.1 Oscillospiraceae bacterium UBA4632 | reverse complement strand
GCCAGCGAGCCCTGCCACGACAAGTTCACCCTCTTCCAGACGAAGGAGGACATGGACGAGAGCGAGAACTGCGGCGTGCTCTTCGAGGGCGACGACAGGATCCGCCTGCGCTACGAGGACGGCGTGAAGGAATACGACCTTGCCTCCTGCGACAACGATCTTCCCGTCGAGCTGGAAGCGCTCATCCTCACCGTGCGCGACAAGTACAGCTACCTGTACGCATAACAAAAAACGCAAAAGGAATGAGGAGCCGGTGCGATGCACCGGCTCCTCATTCCTGCCGTGAGCAGAAAAAGAGCGCTGCCTGTGCAGCGCTCTTTTCGTTTTTCTGCGTTTCGCCTTACTTCTCGATCAGGTCCAGCTGATAGATGATCTTGGCGATCTGCGCGCGGGTCAGGGTGGCGTCAGGCTCGAAGGTGGTCTCGGTCGTGCCGTTGATGACCTTCGCATCGACAAGCGCCATGACGTAGCCGTCGGTGCAGTCGGTGAAGGGGCTCTCGGTCTTGGACTCTTCCAGCTTGTTGAGCTTGGCAGCGGTCTGGCAGAACGCGAGGCGGGTGATCAGAGCCTTGCCGTCCACATCCTCCGGCGCGAGACCCAGCTCGACCGCCTTGGCGAGGGTGTTCTTCAGCCAGTCGGCGCCGGTGGCGTCCTCAGCCTTGAGATCGCCGTTGCTGACGAGCAGGAGCTTGAGCGCAGCGCCCCAGGTCAGGGAAGCGCTGGGATCATAGGTGGTGGCGGAGGTGCCGGCGATGATGCCGTCATTGTAAAGGTCGATGACGTACTTGCCGAACCAGGAGGAAGCCTTGACATCGGCAAACGGATTCATCAGGATGCGGCCCTGGGGCTCGGCATAACCGATGACCTTGCCGTCCTTGAAGGACTGGACATAGTTTGCAAGGACCATATAATCCTCGGAAACATAGTCGAGCACATTGACGGCACCGTCAAACATATTGAAGCCGTCGCCCAGGTTACGCAGGGTATAGTTGTAACCGGCCATGTTGTACTTGGCATCTGTCTTGAGCGCCTCGTATTCACCGGTCTCTTTATTGAGTATCTGAACGTCCGTCACACGGTAATCACCGGTAGGGCCGCCGGTCCAGACGCCCTTTTCATCTTTCTGGACAGTAGAGGGAATGGCAGTGTTGACCGTGTACTTCACGCCGGAGACCTGCAGGAAGCCGCCGCACTCATTGGGAACATCCTTGGCGCCCCATTCCAGTGCGTCGAGCACCTGCTGACCGGTAACCGTGATCAGGCAGGCAACATTGCCGAAGGTATGGATCTCCTTGCAGGTCTTGTAGGTAACATCACCGGCAGGAGTAACAGAATTACGGATGCCGCCGCCGTTCATCACGGCAAGGTCCACATCCATATCCATATTGTCGAACAGGTAATAAAGCGCGTCCGCGCAGAAGTCACCCGTGTTGGTCTCCTGCTTACGCACGAGGCGGGTCGTGCCGTCTTCCGCATAGTTCTTCATCGCATCAGCAAAGGAGCCGATCTTGACGCCGAGCTTCTGATCGACCTCGGCGATCCACTTATCCTCGATCGCCTTGACATCGGCATCGGGGGTAACATCGGCCAGATCCTCAGCCTTGAGAAGCTTGGTGGTGATCTTGCCGTCCTTGGTGATGGTCATCTGACCGAGCGCTGCAAAATAGGAGCCGGTCTGAGTCAGAATGACGGCCTTGCCGTCCTTGTCCTTGACTTCCTTCATTTCAACGGTGCTGTGAGAGTGGCCGTCAATAAACGCGCTCAGGCCGCTGACGTTCGCGATCACGTCCTCGGAGTTCCAGGGATCGGACGCCGGATCGTCGCCGAGGTGGCCGAGAGCGATGACATAGTCTGCCTCCTTGGCAGCCGCATCAACGGCCTTCTGAACAGCCTCATAGAGCGCCTTGCCGTCCGTGCCGCCGGCGATACCGTAAATGTACTCGCCCTTCTCATTCTGGAAGTAGGCAGGCGTGGACTTGGTGAAGGATTCAGGCGTGGTGATGCCAACAAAGGCGATCTTCATGCCGCCGACCTCGAAAACCTTGTACGCGTCGAGGACCAGATCGCCAGCAACACCGTCTTTTTCATGATAGAAATTGCAGGAAACATAGGGGACCTTGCTCTTGGTCATCACTTCGAGCGCACGGGCCATGCCATAGTCGAATTCGTGGTTGCCGACGGTCGCCAAATCGTAACCGGCGGCCTCCATCAGCTTAACGATCGCAGCCCCCTTATCCATGGAACCGTAAGCGGTACCCTGGATGTGGTCACCGGCGTCGACCAGCAGGACATCCTTGAAGCTGTCCTTATAGGACGCGACCGTGGAATACTTGATATCCTTGGTCACGTAGGTATGGACATCGTTACTGTAAAGCACTGTAACGTCGCCCGTCGTGGTCTCGGCAGTCGCAGCCGCGGCCGCGTCCGTCGTCTCCTCCGCCGCAAGGCTGGTCACGGTAAGAGAAAATACCATAGCCAGTGCGAGCAGGACGGATAAAAACTTGCGCATAGTGTTTTTCCTCCTCATTTTTTCATTCGGCTCCCCGCTCCGAACGTGACCGGTACGCACCTGCGCTTCCATCTCTCAACCACAGTGCGCAGCAAACCTCGCCGGACAGAGTACGCCAGAATGGATTATGGGCTTATTGTATCGTGCCGTGTATTTTTTCTCAAGTCATCATTCTTCTGAATTTTCCAAAAGAATCTTGTCGCTTTTGGACAATTTATACTTTTTGTCCCCGACGTATGGAATTCTCGCTTGAATTATGCTATGCTGTCTTTAACTTGGAACCGTGTTTTTTCGGATAAGGAGTGATCTCTGTATGAAAACGCTGCTCAAGGGCGGCTATGTCGTCAGCGGACGCGGCTGCCGCCGCGCCGATGTGCTTATCGACGGGGAAAAAATTGAAAAGGCCGGGCACATCCCCCCCGCGCTCGCCGCGCAGAGCGAGACCGTCGATGTGTCGGGCTGCCTGCTCTTCCCAGGCTTTATCGACGCGCACACGCACTTCGACCTCGACGTGTGCAGCACCACGACAGCCGATGATTTTGAAAGCGGCAGCAAAAGCGCCATCCGCGGCGGCACGACAACGGTCATCGACTTCGCCTGCCCCAATAAAGGGGAATCCCTTGCCTACGGGCTTGATCTCTGGCATAAGAAAGCGGATGGCAAATGCTATTGCGATTATGGCTTCCATATGACCATCGATGACTGGAACGAGAGCATCGAAGCCGAGCTGGACGATATGTTTGCCGCCGGCATCACATCGTTCAAAATGTACCTCACCTACCCCGCCATGATGATCGGCGACGGCGCGGTCTACCGCGCGCTGAAGGCACTGAAGGCGCGCGGCGGCATCGCGGGCGTACACTGCGAAAACGCGGGCGTGATCGATGCGCGCATCGCCGAGCTGAAGGAGAGCGGACTCGGCGCGGACGTCGCCTCGCACCCGATGGCGCGCCCCGACTATCTGGAGGCGGAGGCCGTTGCACGGCTGCTGCGCATCGCGCAGGCGGCGGATGCGCCGGTCATCATCGTGCATACGACGAACAAAGCCTCGCTTGACGAGATCGCAGCCGCACGCCGCCGCGGGCAGACCGTGTATGTGGAGACCTGCCCGCAGTATCTTGCGCTGGAGGACAGCGTCTACTACGATCCCGATTATTCCTCTGCCGCACGCTTCGTCTGCGCGCCGCCCATCCGCACGAAGGAGGACAGCGAGGCGCTGTGGAAGGCGCTGCGCCGCGGCGAGGTGCAGACCATCTCGACCGACCACTGCTCGTTCACGCTCGAGCAGAAGGACGCGGGCCGCGACGACTTCACAAAGATTCCCGGCGGACTTCCGGGCGCGGAAACGCGCGGCGAGGTCGTCTATACGGTCGCGGAACGCGAAAAGAAGCTGTCTCTTGCGGGCGTCTGCCGCGCGCTGAGTGAAAACCCTGCCAAGCTTTACGGTCTCTTTCCCCGCAAGGGCGTGATCGCTGCGGGCAGCGACGCCGACATCGTTGTCTACGATCCCGGCGCAAGCCACGTGCTCCACGGCGCGGACCTGCTCTCCAGGGCGGGCTATACGCCGTTCGAGGGCTTCCGCACGAGCGGCGGCGTGGCGAAGGTCTACCTGCGCGGTCAGCTCCAGGTGGACGGCGGCAGGGTCGTCGGCGGCAGGATGGGCGAATACTTGAAGCGCGGCAAATGCGCACTGTGAGGTAACATATGGATCTGAGGGAGATTTTATTTGCGCAGTTCCCTGCGTTTTTTCTGCTGAGCCTGCTGTTTTTGATCGCGCACCTGCGCGTGCGCAGGCGCAGCGCCGTCAAATCGGTGCTGTGGGTGCTGCTGTTCGGCGCGGCGCTGGCCGTTTCGATCCTGTTCTGCTTCCTCGGCATGCAGGCAAAATATTGGACGGTCAAGACGCTCTTCGAGCTCAAGTTCTGGAGCTGGCTCGGCCTTGCGATCGTGGTGCTCGTGCTCGTGCTGCGGCTCGTGTTCAAGCTGCAAAGCAAGCATGCTCAACACATGGTCGAGCGCGAGCGCGCCAAGGCGGAAAAGGCGCAGGAGCAGGCCGTGGCGCAGGCGCGCGAGGAAACGCGTGCCGAGCTGCTTGCCGAACAGGCGCGGCAGCCGGAAGCTGCGCATACTGAAGATCCGTCCGCGCCTGATAGCGGCAGGGCCCCCGCTCCCGCCGCGGAGGACGCCTCCGCCGGAGCGGCAGAAAGGCAGGCGTGAACGATGCCTATGGAACGCTTTTCCTCCCGGCGCGTGATCTATTACGACATTCTCCGCATTGCTGCGATCTTTTTTGTCGTTGCCGTGCATCTTTCGGCACAGCATTGGCTTGATGTTGACGTCAGCTCGCGCGCGTGGTTTGCCTTCAACCTCTACTGCACCACGGGCAAATGGTCCGTTCCCGTGTTTGTGATGATCAGCGGCGCGCTGTTTTTGGGGCGTGAGCTCGACGTCCGGACCATTTTGAAAAAGTACCTGCTGCGCATTGCCATAGCGTTCGCATTCTGGTCGGCGGCTTATGCGCTCTTCGTGCGCGCCCTTTACGGCATCACGTGGGACGAGGTCCTTTTCCGCTTTTTCACGGGCCATTATCACATGTGGTTCCTCTTTATGATCGCGGGGCTCTATCTGCTCATTCCGCTGCTGCGCCCCATTGTTCAAAGCGAGAAGCTCATGCGATATTTTCTGCTGCTGGCATTTATTTTCACGTTTCTTCTGCCGCAGGCTGCCTTTTTCTGCTCCTTTGCCCTGCCGCAGGCCAGCGAGATCCTCCGCACCGTCATTCAGCGCACCTACTGCTATTTCCCGCTTGGCCTTACCGTTTATTTCATCGGCGGATATTATCTCAGCCGCAGGGAATTCAGCCGCAGAGAGGAGACTGTTCTTTACTGCATCGGCGCAGCGGCCCTTCTTTTCTCCATAGCCGCTCCCGTCGTCCTCTCCAGAGCGCAGGGCGCGCCGAGCGACGCCTTTTACAACTATAACTCGCTCAACGTGCTGTTCACCAGCGTTCCGATCTTCGTTTTTGCCAAGCAGCATCTGAATTTTCCGAAGATGGGCGAGCGGTCGCTCGGCATTCTTGGCAGGCTGTCGAAATACAGCTTCGGCGTTTACCTCGTTCATCCGATGGTCATAGAGCTGCTGGGGCGCTTCGGCATCGACACCTTTTCGTGCAATGCCTTTTTCTCCGTGCCGCTGCTGGCGGTCATCGTGTTCACGGCCTCCATGGCGGTCTCGGCGCTGCTGCATCAGATCCCCGTGGTCAAAAAATACATCGTATGACAAAAGGCCCGCGAGCTGTCGCTCGCGGACCTTTTCCCTTTTTCCCGTTACGCTTCCGTCCGGATGCCGCGCCTGTCGAATTCCTCGACCAGCAGGTCAAGATCGTTCGGCAGGCTCATCGGCTCGCCGCAGAACTTGATGGCGTTGGCTACGTCCTTGAGGCCGTTGCCCGTCACGACGGAGACGACCGTATCGTTCTCGCCGAGCACGCCCTGCTCGCAGAGCTTCTTGACCGCCGCCGTGCCGGTGACGCCCGCCGGCTCGCCGAAGACGCCGCAGGTCGTGCCGAGCAGCTTCTGCGCCGCCATGATCTCCTCATCCGTCACGTTCACGACGATGCCGTTCGACTCGCGGATCGCCATGAGCGCCTTGTCCGCATTGCGCGGCACGCCGACAGCGATGGAGTCGGCCAGCGTGTTCTCCTCCATCGGCTCCCAGGGCTTGTTCTCTGCGATGGCGCGGTTGATGGGATGGCAGCCCTCGGCCTGCGCGGAAATGAGGCGCGGGAGCTTATCGATAAAGCCAATGGCATACAGGTCCTTGAGGCCCTTCCACAC
>DHMW01000088.1:546-10064 GCA_002405995.1 Oscillospiraceae bacterium UBA4632 | reverse complement strand
CGCGCGTGGGGCTGCCGCAGCGAGATCGAGAACGGCAAGATCCTCTACCTCGCGGACAAACCCGGCGACTGGCAGTCGCTCGGCCTGCGCTATGCCTGCCTGCGCTTCACGACGGAGAGCGCCGAAGAATGCGTCCGCATACTGCGCGCGTATCAGGGCGAACAGGTCGAAGCGCCGGAGCAGATCACCCGCGGTCTCTTTTACCGCGGCGTCGAATGAATCCTATCCGTAATTTTTAATTGCGTTTATACATTTCTTTATCAAAAGTGAGGCAACACCATGGCGATCATTCTCGCATCCCAGTCCCCGCGCCGGCAGGAGCTGCTGCGCCGCATCGGCGTGGAGGACTTTCAGACGCTCTCGCTCGATATTGACGAGAGCTATCCCGCCAGTCTCTCTCCCGAGGACACGGTGCGCTATATCGCCGGCAAAAAGTGCGACGCCGCCGCCGCGCTCTGCGCGCCTGACGATCTCATCATCACGGCGGACACGATGGTCTTTCTGGACAACGACCGCCTCGGCAAGCCGCACGACGAGGACGACGCGTTCCGCATGCTGCGCGAGCTCGCCGGCCGCGGCCACACGGTCTGCACCGGCGTGAGCGTGCGGCGCGGCGCGCAGTACGAATCCTTTGCCGTCTCAACGGGCGTCAGCTTCCGCCCCTGCACGGACGAGGAGCTGCGCGCCTATATCAAAACCGGCGAGCCGATGGACAAGGCCGGCGCCTACGGCGTGCAGAGCCGCGGCGCGCTGTTCGTCGAGCGCATCGACGGCGACTTTTTCAACGTCATGGGCCTGCCCGTCGAGCGGCTCGGCCTGGTCCTCGCACGCTTCGGCGTCAAGCTTCTGTGATCTCTTCCCTGCCGCACCATGAAAGGAGGGTGAGCCTTGAAAGAATTTTTCCGCCGCCACGGGCTGCGCATCCTTGCCGCCGCCGCGGCGCTCGCCGCCGCGCTGAGCGTGCTGACCTATTTTTCCTCCACCTCGTCCATCCCCGAAAACATCGTCGGCGTGCTGGCCTCGCCGTTCCGCGCCGCCGCCACCGCCGTGAGCGACTGGGCGGCGGACAAGCGCCAGTATTATGAGGATGTGACGGCGCTCAAGGAGGAAAACGACCGCCTGCGCGAGGAAAACGCCCAGCTGCGCGCCGAGCAGCGCGAGGCGCAGCAGGCGAACGAGGAGAACGCCCTGTTCCGCGAGCTGCTCAAGCTCAGGGAAAAGCGCAGCGATTTCCGCTTTGCCTCCGTTTATGTCCTCGCCCGCAGCGAGAGCAGCTGGACCTCGTCCCTCACGCTCAACCACGGCACCGACGCGGATATCGCCGTGGGCGACTGCGTGGTGAACGCCGAGGGCTATCTGGTCGGCACCGTCTCCTCCGTGGGGCTGAACTGGTCCACCGTCCTCACCGTCATTGACACGGACACCGAGCTGGGCGCGCGCATCTTCCGCACCGGCGAGGCCGCCATCGCCGAGGGCGACTTTTCCCTCATGGGCGAGGGGCGGCTCCGCCTCTCCTACCTCTCCGGCGACAGCGAGATCCTCGCCGGCGACCAGATCGTCACCTCGGGCCTCGGCGGCTACTATCCCAGCGGCCTTGTCATCGGCGCGGTGGAATCCGTGCAGACGGATGACGACGGGCTGGCCCGCTATGCCGTCCTTGTCCCGATGGTGGATCTCTCCGCGCTGACGGAGCTTTTCGTCATCACGGACTATGACATCGTGGACTGAGGGGAGGCGTTTTGTATGAGTCCTGCCCAGACCAGCGCCCTCAAGTGGACGTTTCTTGCCCTGTGCTGCCTGCTGCTCGCCTTTTTGCGGCGGCTGCTGCTCGGCTCTGTGACCGTCTGGGGCGTCATCCCCTTCCTGCCGCCGGTGCTGCTGGCGGTCGTCGCCTCGTTCGAGGAGCCGCGCCCCGCCGTCCTTTTCGGCATGTCGTTCGGCGCTGTGTGCGATCTGGCGCTCCCGGCGCTGTTCCCCTGCCTCTATACGCTTTCATTCACGCTCGCCGCGCTGCTGATCGCCTCACTCGCGCACAGCGTGCTCCAGGCGGGCTTTCTCCGCGCGCTTCTGATGACGGTGCTGGCGTTTTTTGTCGTCGATCTCTTCAGCGCCGCCGCAGTGCTCGCGCGCTGCGGCGCCGGCGCGCTCGGCGCGGCGCTCTCGCTCTTTGTGCGCGAAGCGATCGTCTCCTGCCTGCTGCTCGCGCCGGCCTATCCGGCGCTGCACGCCGTCCGCCGCATCTTCCCCGGCTGAACCCGTCCCCGCCATCCCGAGAGAAAGGAGCGATGCCATGGACCCCAAACGCTTTACCCGCCGCCTGATCGCGCTCGGCGCGGCGATGTTTCTCTGCGCGCTCGTGTTCGTCGTCACGCTGTTCGACGCGCAGATCGTCCACGGCGACGATTACCTTGACCGGTCCGTGCGCACGAACGCGCGCGTGGAGACGGTAAAAAGCTCGCGCGGCATCCTCACCGACCGCAACGGCAAGGTGCTCGTATCGAACCGCGCCGTCTACACGCTGAACTTCGACGCCTCCCTCGTCGAGTCCGGCCAGCTCAATGCCGCGCTCACGCGCCTGATCGCCCTGCTGGACAGCCAGGGCGCCGAATACCACGACGCGCTTCCCCTCTCGCTCGCCAGCCCCTATGTCTACGACACGGCGAACGGCAGCGCCAAAATGCTTGTCAAATACCTTGTCTCGCTCAAGTGGATCGCCGAGGACGACGTTACGGAGGACGGGCTCCCCTCCTCGCTGACGGGCCCTGCGCTCTATCTCCGCCTGCGCGAGGAGTACGGTGTGGACAAAACGCTCCCCACCGCCACCGCGCGCCGCCTTGTCGGCCTGCGCTACTCGCTCGCGCTCGCCCGGATGAACGGCGGCACCTCCTACGAATTTGCCAGCGACGTGGATGTTTCGCTCATCTCCCTCATCAAGGACGGCAGCTATGCCGGCGTGCAGGTCGATACCTCCTCCGTCCGCGTTTACGAGACCGACTATGCCGCCCATGTTCTCGGCTACACCGGCAGCATCGAGGATTGGGACGATTACAAGGACAAGGACGGCTACACCCTTGCCACCGTCGTCGGCAAGTCCGGTGCGGAGGCTGCGTTCGAGGATTATCTCCACGGCAGCGACGGCAAGCGCCTCGTCACGCTCAACGATTCCGGCAAGGTGACCGGCGAGCTTTACTCCGTCGAGCCGAAGCCCGGCTCCACCGTGGCGCTGACGATCGACATCGACTTTCAGGCGGCCGTGGAAAATGCGCTTGCCGCCACCGTCTCCGCCATGACGGACGAGGACGGCATCGACCGCGGCGCAGCCATCGCCGTGGTGCAGGTCGGCACGGGCGATGTGCTCGCCCTCGCCTCCTACCCCACCTATTCCCTCTCCACCTTCCGCCAGGAGCTTGCCGCGCTCTCCGGCGACCCTCTGCGCCCGATGTGGAACCGCGCGTCCTTCGGCCGCTACGCTCCTGGCTCGACCATCAAGCCGCTCACGGCGATCGCCTCGCTCGAATCCGGCGCGACGACGCTCTACGAAAAGCTCTATGACTCCGGCAAATGGGTCTACCCCGGCTACTCGGCAAGCTATACCTACTGCTGGAAGCGCAGCGGGCACGGCTGGCTCAACGTGCGCAGCGCGATCACGAACTCCTGCAACTACTTCTTTGCCGAAATGGGCTACCGCCTGGGCATGGACAAGCTGAACCAGTACTTTGCCGCCTTCGGCCTTGGCTCGCCGACAGGGATCGAGACCGGCGAGTATGCCGGCCAGCTCCCGTCGCAGAACGCGGGCGAGAATCTTGCCCCCTGGGCGGCGTTCGGCCAGGCGAACCAGCTCTACAGCCCGCTCCAGCTCGCCAACTACATCGCCACCCTCTGCGGCGGCGGCGACCGCTACGCCACGCACCTGCTGAAAAACGTCCGCGAAAGCGGCACAGGCGCGCTCGAATACGTTTACGACGCCGCGCCCGTTGAGAGCATCGCGATGGATGAGAAAAATCTTGCCGCCGTGCTCGGCGGCATGCACGACCTTGCGGTCAGCGGCGCGGTCTCCGCGTACTTCAAGGACTGCATCGTGGACGCCGCCGCCAAGACCGGCACGGTCCAGACCGGCGACGAGGAAAACAACAACGGCGCGTTCGTCTGCTTCGCCCCTTACGACGACCCCGAGATCGCCGTGGCGATCGTCATCGAAAAGGGCGGCTCCGGCGCGGCGCTCGCCTCCACCGCCGTGCAGGTGCTCAACGCCTACTTCTCAAGCTCCGCCTCGCATTCCGCCGTTACCGGCGAAAATACGCTGCTGCGCTGAACCGTCTTTTTCGCAGAAAGGAATATTATGTCAACCTGCTGGTTCGATCCCCGTGATCCTCTTTTCAAATCGCCCTTCGGCGCTGTGCCCTGCGGCACGCGCGTCACCTTCTGCTTCCGCCCCGAGCGCGGCGCTGCCGTAGTGCGCTGCGAGCTGCTCGCGCACGAGGAGTTCTCCGACCGCTGGACGGAAACGGCTCTTTCCCCCGCGCAGGAGGACGGCTGCACCGTCTACCGCGGCGAATACGAGGCGCCCCGCAGCGGCGAGCTGGTCTGGTACCACTTCCGCCTGACGTGGGCGGACGGCGGCACGAGCTGCTGCGGCAAGAACGGCCTCTGCGCCTGGGACGCGGTCACGCCCTGGCAGCTCACGGTCTACGACGACACGCACAAGACGCCCGACTGGTTTGGCCGCGGCGTGACGTATCAGATATTCCCCGACCGCTTCCGCCGCGCGAAAAAACGTGACGCTGCGGGCCTTGTCGGTCCGCGCACGCTGCACGAAAACTGGGACGAGCTGCCCGAATACCGCCCGAACGCCGAAGGCGAGATCACGTGCAGCGACTTTTTCGGCGGCGATCTTGCCGGCATTACGGAAAAGCTCGACTACCTTGCCTCGCTTGGCGTGACGACGCTCTACCTCTGCCCGATCTTCGAGGCCTCGACCAACCACCGCTATGACACGGCCTGCTACGAGCGCATCGATCCGCTGCTCGGCGATGAGGAGGACTTCCGCACGCTCTGCGCAGAGGCGAAGCAGCGCGGCATCCGCGTCATGCTTGACGGTGTGTTCAACCACACCGGGCGCAAAAGCGTCTACTTCAACGCCGACGGCTTCTATCCCGATCTCGGCGCGGCGCAGGGCGAGGCGTCGCCCTACTACCGCTGGTACAGTTTCCACCCCTTCCCCACGGATTACGACGCCTGGTGGGGCATCAGGAACCTGCCTGCCGTCAACGAGACGGAGCCGGGCTATATCGACTACATCGTCACCGGCGAGCACTCCATTATCCGCCGCTGGCTGCGCGCGGGCGCGTCCGGCTGGCGGCTGGACGTGGCGGACGAGCTGCCCGACAGCTTTATCGAGAAGATCCGCAGCACCATCGGGCAGGAGGATCCGGACGCCTACCTCCTCGGCGAGGTCTGGGAGGACGGCACGACGAAGATCGCCTACTCCCAGCGCCGCAGATACCTGCTGGGGCACGAGACGCACGGCCTGATGAACTACCCCTTCCGCACGGCGCTGATGGCATTCCTGCTCGGCGGCGGCGCGGAATACTTCCGCGAGAGCATGGAAACGCTCCGCGAAAACTATCCCGCCCCCGCGTTTTACGGCGCGATGAATTTCCTCTCGACCCACGACACGCCAAGGCTTCTGACGATCCTGGGGCTCGCCTCCCCCGCGCCGCAGACGCGCGATGAGCGCGCGGCGTACCGGCTCAGCGAGTCTGAGCTTGCGCACGGCAAGGCGCTTTTGCACCTTGCCGCCCTGATCCTCTACACCTTCCCCGGCTCGCCGATGCTCTACTACGGCGACGAGGCCGGGATGCAGGGCTTTGAGGACCCGTTCAACCGCGGCACCTATCCATGGGGGCGGGAGGACGCGCCGCTGCTGGACTACTTCCGCCGTCTCGGCACGCTGCGCAGCACGCATGCGGCGCTGCAATGCGGCGCGATCGTCTACCACGAAGCGCAGGGCCGCGCCCTTGCCTTTTCCCGCTGTGAGGGCAGCGACCGCTGCCTCACCGCCGTGAACGCGGGCACGGAGACGCTGTCGCTCACCCTTCCGTGGGACGCCCCCCTCGCTGTTGACGCGCTGACGCAGCAGCAGTTTTTCTGCACCGGCGGGCTGCTGCGCCTGACGCTCGAGCCCTACGGCACGATGCTGCTGACCGAGCCGCAGGCATGATTTGTTTCACGTGAAACACTGATTTAGCGTCATGGTAAAGGTCAACGCCTTTACCGTGACGTTTTTCTGCTCTCAGCGGAGATAGCACTGCGATGCCTCAAAGCAGGCCCAAGCAGAGGTAAATCGGGACGTAAAGGTCTGCGCCTTGTCATGTTTCACGTGAAACAAATTTGCAAAATTTGAGCTTTGCTGTTGAAATCAAGCCGTTTTGTGTTATACTGGACAAGAATGAAAACAGATCAATGCTACTATGACTAAGGTGGGTGTTTTTTTGGCTAAAATCGTTGCAATCGTCAATCAAAAGGGCGGCGTCGGTAAAACGACGACCTGCGTCAACCTGATCTTCCTCCCTCAAGGAGAAAGGCAATCGCGTCCTGCTGTGTGACTTCGACCCGCAGGCCAACTCCACCTCCGGCATGGGCGTGGACAAGGCGGTGTCGCAGGGCGTATATGATGTGCTCATCAACGGCGCGGACGTGCGCGCCAGCGTTGCGCACACGCGCTATGGCGACGTGCTGCCGTCGTCCAAGGCGCTTGCGGGCGCGGGCATCGAGATGATCGACCGCGAGGGGCGGGAGTTTCTGCTCAAGCGGGCGCTCGATACCCTCTCCCCCGACTATGACTTCATTCTCATCGACTGCCCCCCCTCGCTCGAGCTGCTGACGGTCAATGCCCTTTGCGCGGCAAACTCCCTGATCGTCCCCGTGCAGGGCGAATACTTCGCGCTTGAGGGGCTGTCCGACCTGATGCACACGGTGCGCATGGTGCGCCGCAAGCTCAACCCCGGCCTCGAGCTGGAGGGCGTGCTGCTCACGATGTTCGACGGGCGCACGAATCTCGCCCTTCAGGTGGCGGAGGAGGTCAAGCGCTATTTCCCCGGCAAGGTGTATGCGACCGTCATCCCGCGCAACGTCCGCCTTTCCGAGGCGCCGAGCCACGGCAAGCCCATCAACTACTACGACCGCTGCTCCCGCGGCGCGGAGGCGTACAGCGCCCTCGCAGCCGAATTCCTGAAGCAGAACGGCTGACCCTTTCATGACAGCAGCGTTCCGGCGCGCGTTTCCCGCGCGTTTTGCCGCACCCCACACAGAAAGGAGAACATTTCCCATGGCAACTGCAAACCGCGGGCTCGGCAAGGGCCTGGGCGCGCTGCTTGGCGACGACGCCCTGCGCGCCGATTCGTCCGGCAGCCTCTGCCTCCCCCTCTCGCAGATCGAGCCTTACGCCGGCCAGCCGCGCCGCCGCTTTGACGAGGACGCGCTCCAGGACCTTGCGGACTCCATCCGCGAGCACGGCATCATCCAGCCGCTGACGGTCCGCCGCCTTTCCTCCGGCTACTATCAGATCATCGCCGGCGAGCGCCGCTGGCGCGCCGCGCGTATCGCCGGCCTTTCCGAGGTGCCCGCCATCGTCATCGAGGCGGACGACCGCAAGATGACCGAGCTTTCCCTTATCGAAAACCTCCAGCGCGAGGATCTTGACCCCATCGAGGAAGCCGAGGGCTACAAGACCCTGATGGACAGCTACCAGCTCACACAGGAGGAGGCCGCCGAGCGCGTGGGCAAGTCCCGCTCCACCGTGGCGAACAGCCTGAGACTGTTAGGGCTTTGCCCCGAGGTGCGCGCCATGCTGCAATCCGGCGCGCTCTCCGGCGGTCATGCCCGCGCGCTGCTGCCGCTGAAAAGCGCCCTGCAATTGCAGGCGGCAAGGACCGTCGCCGCGCAGGGGCTGAGCGTCCGCCAGACCGAAGCGCTGGCAAAGCGCCTTGCTGCGGCAAAGGCGGAAAAGCCCCTCACCGACGAGCAGCGCATGAACGAGAGCTACAGCCGTCTCGCCGCGCAGGAGCTGAGCGACACGCTGGGCCGCACCTGCCGCATCGTTTCCGGCAGGAAAAAGGGCCGCGTTGAGCTGGACTACTACGGCATGGATGACCTCAACGACCTGCTGGAGGCGCTCGCCGCCATCAAAAAACGCAGAAACGGAGGCGAGCCGCAATGACCGATTTTGTCCACGAGCCGCCCAAGGACCCGAACAGGCCGCCCGTCCCCGGCGAGGAAAAGCCCACCACCGAGCGCGAGCGCATGAAAAAGGTCTACACCTATGTCGCCGTGCTCTTCGCCGTGGCGTTCCTGCTGATCCTCTGGACCTTCCTGATGAACCAGCGCAGCAATCGCGAGATGCTCGACGAGATCAAAAGCGGCAACAGCGCCTTACAGGACACGCTCGATCAGAACGAGATCCTGGAGTCGCGCGTAGCCGAGCTGGAAAACGAGGTCAGCGCGCTGGAAGCTGAGCTCGCCGCCGCCGAGGAGGACAACAAGGCGCTCAGCGAGACCGCGGGCACGCAGTCCGACCAGCTTCGCGCGCTGGACTGGCTCGCCGAGATCGAGCGGGACTACAGCGCCGGCAGCTACAGGGCGGCGCGGGATAACATCCGCGCATTTGACGGCTCTGCCGCCGCCTTCCTGCCGGAGGAGCCGCTGCGCACCGGCATTTCCGGCGACGACGCCCCCTCCCCCGCCGCGCGCTACCGGGCCATTGTGAACGAGCTGTTCCCGAACGGCGTACAGTGAGAATCCCCCCTTACACTTTACAACGATAGCGAGGTAAACCAATATGCTTGATATGAAATTCCTGCGGGACAATCCCGAGCTGGTCAAGGAAAACATCAAAAAGAAGTTCCAGGACGAAAAGCTCCCCCTCGTCGATGAGGTCATCGAGCTGGACGCCAGGAACCGCGCCGCCATCACCGAGGCGAGCGAGCTGCGCGCCAGCCGCAACGCGCTCTCCAAGCAGATCGGTATGCTGATGGGCCAGGCGAAGAAGGACCCGAGCAAGCTCGAGGAGGCCGAAAAGATCAAGGCCACCGTCAAATCGAACGCCGAGCGCCTGGCAGAGCTGGAAAAGCTCGAGGAGGAATACGAGCAGAAGATCCACAGGATCATGCTGCTGATCCCGAACATCATCGACCCGAGCGTCCCCATCGGTCCGGACGACAGCTGCAATGTCGAGGTCGAGCGCTTCGGCGAGCCGAAGGTCCCCGATTTCGAGATCCCCTACCACACGCAGATCATGGAGAGCTTCGACGGCGTCGATATGGATGCCGCGGGCCGCGTCTCCGGCGCGGGCTTCTACTACCTGCTCGGCGACATCGCGAGATTGCACGAGGGTGTGCTCGCCTACGCGCGCGACTTTATGATCGACAAGGGCTTCACGTTCTGCATCCCGCCGTTCATGATCCACGGCAACGTGGTCGAGGGCGTCATGAGCCAGAGCGACATGGACGCCATGATGTACA
>DHMW01000088.1:282-467 GCA_002405995.1 Oscillospiraceae bacterium UBA4632 | reverse complement strand
ACGAGCGAGCATTCGATGGTCGGGCGCTTCATCGGCGAGATCCTGCCTGAAAGCTCCCTGCCGCAGACGCTCACCTCCTACTCCCCGTGCTTTCGCAAGGAGAAGGGCTCGCACGGCATCGAGGAGCGCGGCGTTTACCGCATCCACCAGTTCGAAAAGCAGGAGATGATCGTCGTCTGCAAGCC
>DHMW01000088.1:0-180 GCA_002405995.1 Oscillospiraceae bacterium UBA4632 | reverse complement strand
GATGTGGAAGTGGAGCGTCGAGCTGTTCCGCTCGATGGACATCCCCGTCCGCCAGCTCGAGTGCTGCTCCGGCGACCTCGCCGACCTCAAGGTCAAGTCCTGCGACATCGAGGCCTGGTCCCCGCGCCAGAAGAAGTATTTCGAGGTCTGCTCCTGCTCCAACCTCGGCGACGCGCAGGC
>DHMW01000129.1:212-3523 GCA_002405995.1 Oscillospiraceae bacterium UBA4632 | reverse complement strand
AGTTCACAAATAGATTAGGACATAAGGAAACAGCGTGCAAGAAACCGTTGCCCGACGGTGCTGTTGCCTGAGTCCCGTGTCTGTTTTTCTGTGGGACCCCTCCACAGAAAACGCACGTCCCCTCGTGCGGTGTGCAGCATGTTCGTCCTGGGGAGGAGCGGTCTTCTGTTCCTGACGGGCAAGTATTTTTATGAAGAGAGAGGTATTTATCAATGGCAAACGAAAAGAAAGTCGCGCGGGAGCCCAGTTTTATTCTGGCGTTAGTTCCCATTGTGGCAATGATCGGGTTCATGCTCTACTGCTTCCTCGGTCATTCCGAAACCGGCTATCATGACGCGCACCTGCCCCTGGTCATGTCCATCATCGTGGCGTGCATCGTCGGCGCGATCTGCGGCCACAGCTTCAAGGAAATGCTCGCCGGTATGATCGAGCGTCTGAGCGCTTCCATGGAAGCGGTCCTGATCCTCGCCACCGTCGGCTTCCTGGTCACCAGCTTCATGCTCTCCGGCGCGATCCCCACCATGATCGTCTACGGTCTGGACCTTCTGACCCCGAAGCTGTTCCTGCCCATCGGCTGCATCCTCTGCGCGATCGTCGGTATGGCGTGCGGCTCCTCCTGGACCACCACCGCCACCATCGGTCTTGCGTTCCTCGGCATCGGCGCGGGCCTTGGCATCAATCCCGCCATCACCGCCGGTATGATCATCTCCGGCGCGTATGTCGGCGATAAGTTCTCCCCCCTGTCCGATACCACCAACCTCGCCGCGGCTGTTGCCGAGACCGGCCTTTTTGACCACGTCACCGCGATGGTCTCCACCACCGCTCCGACCTTGCTGATCTCCCTCGTTCTCTACACGATCCTTGGTCTGAACGTTGACACCAGCGCGTATGACGCTGCGGTTGCCGAAGGCATCCAGGAGGCGTTCCGCGGCGCGTTCAACATCAACCCCGTTCTGCTGCTTCCCATCATTGTCGTTATCGTGATGTGCATCCTGCGCGTGCCCGGCCTGGTCGGCATCGCCGTCTCCGTCGCCACCGCGGTCATCTTCATGCTCATCTTCCAGACCCCCGACATCTTCTACAGCTATTCCCTCGGCGACATCTTCGACGTCCTGCACTATGGCCACGCGATTGAGACCGGCAACGAGGTCGCCGACTCCATTCTCGGCAAGGCCAAGGGCATGGACGGCATGATGTGGACCATCAACCTCATCCTCGTCGCACTCGCCTACGGCGGTGCTCTGGAGCGCTGCGGCTGCATCGAAAAGCTCTTCGGCGGCCTGAAGCACAAGATCCACTCCGTCGGCAGCCTGATCCTTGCCACCCTGCTGACCTCCATCTTCTGCGACGCCACCATGTGCGACCAGTTCCTCGGCATCGGCGTTCCCGCCCCCATCTATGTTGACAAGTACGATGAGCTCGGCCTCGGCCGCAACATGCTCTCCCGTTCTCTGGAGGACGCCGGTACCCTCTGGGCCGTCATGTTCCCCTGGACCGGCTGCGGCGCTTACCAGCAGGGCGTTCTCGGCATGAGCCCGCTTCGTCTTCTTCCCCTATGCGTTCGTCAACCTGCTCAACCCGATCTACGCCTATGTGACCGCTCTGTCTCGGCCGCAACATCTTCTGGGCTGACGGTTCCTACACCAACCTCTTCGGCAAGACCAAGGCCGGCAAGCCCGCCGGTGCTCCCGAAGAGGCCCACGCCAAGGCCGTTGCGAACCTCGAGGCTCGCCGCGCCGCCGGCAAGGCCCCCAAGATCAGCGCGTAAGGCAGCGCTTACTTAACCGTTAGAAAGGACTCGTCACTGTGAGACAAACGCTCCCCTGGGAATCTGTTCCGCCCCCGATCTTTACGGCGCAGGCGCTCAAGCCGCGCAAGAAATGGGTGCAGGTCGGCGGCTGGGTGCTGGTCGCATTCCTGCTGATCTACGGGCTGACGGCGCAGAGCCGCAACCCGCTGGTGGCAACGGTCTCCCTGATTTTTGCCGTGCTGTACACGCTGACGCTGCTGACCAAAAAGGATGCGGCGCTCACGAGCCGTGGGCTGGAGATCTACTATAACATGCAGATCACCACGCACTACGACTTCTTCCCCTGGGAGGAGCTGAACGCGATCGTCATCGAGGATCGCGGGCACGCGGATTTTGTCCGCCTGCACATCGGCTACAGCAGCATGGAAAAGGCGCTCTTCTTCCCCCGCGGCGATATCGGCGCGATCTGCAAGTACGCCAAGGAGAAGAATCCCGCCATCCGGGTGATGGATTACGATACCAGCCGCCCGGAGAAGCCCAAGCGGGAGAAAAAGCGCAGATGACGCGTTTTCCGGCAAGCTGAAAAGGACGCTCTCAAGCGAGAGCGTCCTTTTTTTATATCCATTCCCCCTCTTGCTGCGGGGCGGGCAGGCGAGGAGGCGCCCGGATGCGGCACCGCACCACACTACTGCGATATTACAGCATCGCGATATGTAGATAGCGCACAAAAAGCAAAATTTTTTAACCGAAAAAACTATTGATTTTGCACAAATCTATGATATACTACTCTCAGAACGATCCTGCGGCATACCGCTGCGGGCGGAGCGCTCTCCGCATTCGGGCAAATGCGGAGCAAAGATAAGGGGCGCGTTCCGGAAGTTTCTTGCACGGGCGGCGCGGCCGGGCGTCGTGACCGCCGAAACCAAGCTGAAAAACTGAGAAAAGAGGACATCACCATGATCATGAATCCCACTGCGATCAAGCACGTCGTCGTTGACGGCCACAGCCTGACGCTCGAGTCCTTCGTCGCCATCGCGCGCTACAACGCGACGGTCGAGCTGGCTCCCTCCGCGCTCGAGGCCATGCAGAAGTCCCGCGCGCTCGCCGAGAAGATCGCCTCCGAGGGGCGCGTTGCCTACGGCATCACCACCGGCTTCGGCGAGTTCCAGAAGGTCGCCGTCCCCAAGGAGATGAGCAACCAGCTCTCCACCAACCTGATCCTCAGCCACTGCACCGGCGCCGGCGAGCCGTATGCCGACGAGATCGTCCGCGGCATGATGCTGCTGCGCGCCAACGCGCTCTGCGGCGGCGTGAGCGGCGTCCGCCCCCTGCTCGTTGAGATGCTGCTCGAGATGCTCAACAAGGGCGTTACCCCCGTTGTCCCGCAGAAGGGCTCCCTGGGCTCCTCCGGCGACCTTGCGCCTCTCGCACACATGACGCTCCCCATGCTCGGCAAGGGCGAGGCCATGTACGAGGGCGTGAAGATGACCGGTGCTGAGGCGATGGCCAAGGCCGGCATCAAGACGCTCGACACGCTGGTTTCCAAGGAAGGCCTCGGCAT
>DHMW01000129.1:0-161 GCA_002405995.1 Oscillospiraceae bacterium UBA4632 | reverse complement strand
GGCATGACCAACGGCACCTGCGCAATGACCTCCGTCGGCGCGCTTGCGCTGTATGACTCCATCTGCGCCGCCCAGCTCGGCGATGTGATCGCCTCCATGTCCATGGAGGGCCTGACGGGCCTGCGCAACGCCTTCGATCCCCGCATCCATCAGGTGCGCGG
>DHMW01000005.1:9202-13228 GCA_002405995.1 Oscillospiraceae bacterium UBA4632 | reverse complement strand
ATCTGCGTGGCGATGCCCGCGTGGTCGGTGCCGGGGAGCCACAGGGCGGAGTAGCCCTGCATGCGCTTGAAGCGCGTCAGGATATCCTGAAGCGTCGAGTCCATCGCGTGGCCCATGTGCAGCTGGCCGGTGACGTTCGGCGGCGGCATGACGATGGAAAACGGCTTTTTGTCCGGGTCGGGCTCAGCCCTGAAGCAGTTGTGATCCATCCACATCTGATAGATGCGGCCTTCGACCTGCTGAGGCTCATACACTTTAGGTAGTTCTTTCATTGGTTTTCTCCTATCTTGCAATCTAACAAAGATTTATTACTCTTCCGTCTGGTACACGCGCACTTCATGCGCGGCGAGAAACGCGGCAAATGCCGCCGCATCGCCGGCAAGATCCTTCTTCTGCAGGACAGTCGCCTGCCCCTGGTAGGTAAGAAGGTACAGCCGCGGCGTCTCGACCAGGAGTTCCATGTCGGTATACGGAACGCTGCGCACGCCGTCCTGCACGCGGACGGCCATGCCATCGCCATCAAACGCGACCTGCGCGCTCGACATCGCCGAGCGGCTCATATTTTGCAGCAGCATCACGGCCGCCTGCCGGAAGGTGCCGCTCTGCTGCGCCAGCCTTTTGCGCAGCAGGCGCAAAAGGCCAAGGAGCATCAAAAGCACGCCCAATGTCAGCAGGCCGCGCAGCTGTTCTGCCAGCAGGCCGAGAAGCGCCAGCAAAAAACCTGCCGACAGCAGGAGCCACGGAAGGCTGCTGCGGAGCTGGCCGCGCCGCGCCGCGCCGCCTGCGGCGAAATTCCGCAGCCTGTCTGTTGTTTTCCACATCTTCGGATACGCCGTGCGGGAGATCATCTCCGTCCGCTTTTCCAGCGCTGCGGCAAGCTCGCCCTCCAAGCCCGCCTCATAAACCGTGGGGGTAAAGATAAACTGTTCCATGCTTTCCTCCTGTAGGCAGCAAAAACGCCCTGAGCAGTGATCTGCTCAGGGCGAACAAAAGTCCGTGGTACCACCTGAATTCCCGCCGGCGGCGGACACTCGTGACTCTGTAACGGGAGTTCCCGTCCGGCTTACTCTCTTTTCAGCGCGGCGGCTCCGAGGCGACTTCGCCGTATCCGTCATGAGGGCTTGCACCAACCGCCCTCTCTCTTCGCATCCGGATACGGATACTGCTCCTCTTCCTTGCTTTTCCGTTTCGCATCATACCGTTTTTTGCGCCGCTTGTCAACTCATTTTGATAATTTCCTTGCGCAGGCGCGCGATGATGCGCTTTTCCAACCGCGAGATATAGCTCTGCGAGATCCCCATCAGGTCGGCGACCTCCTTCTGCGTTTTCTCCTCCCGTCCGCCAAGCCCGAAGCGCAGCGTGATGATCTGCTTTTCGCGCGGAGACAGGCGATCGACCGCATCGCTCAGCAGCTGGCGGTCCACATCGTCCTCGATCGGCTTCATGATCAGATCCTCGTCGGTGCCCAGAATGTCGGACAGCAGCAGCTCGTTGCCGTCCCAGTCGGTATTGAGCGGCTCGTCGAAGCTGACCTCGGCGCGCTGCGGCGCGGTCTTGCGCAGGTGCATGAGGATCTCATTTTCGATGCAGCGCGAGGCGTAGGTCGCAAGCTTGATGTTTCTGTCGCTGCGGTAGGTGTTCACCGCCTTGATCAGCCCGATCGTACCGATGGAGATCAGATCCTCAATATTGATGCCGGTATTTTCAAACCGGCGCGCAATATAAGCCACCAGCCGCAGATTATGCTCGATGAGCGTGCGCCGCACGCTCTCATCGCCTGCGTCCATGCGTGCGATCAGCTCCGCCTCCCGCTCGCGTTCGAGCGGCGGCGGCAGCGTATCGCTGCCGCTGATGTAAAAAACGCCGCGCCGCGCGATCAATCCCTGGTCGATCAGCCAGAAGCGCAGCCTATGCCAAAGCTGTCTGAGCATTGCGTTCCTCCCTTTCCGCGCCCTCGCACCAAAGCCCCGCGCAGCCGCTGCCGCCGCCAATCGGCGTTTCCGTCAGCGCCACGGCGCGCGCTCCCAATTCTTTTCCGTCAAGCGTTATTGCTTCACAGCATAGCAGCGCCAGCGTTCCATCCGGGCAGCCGAGGCTGCAATAGGAGATGCGCGGCAGCGCAGCAAGCTCCTCGGTGCTGACAAGTCCGCCCAGCGCGTGAACATCGATGACCGGCACGCCGTGCCCCGTGAGCGGGTCGGTAAGCGTGTTGCCCGTGTCGCGCAGCAGCCGCACGCGCGCCGTCCGTCCGCAATGGGTGAGGCAGACGTCTGCCGTCTCCCCGCCCGAGTGCGCCGCCCCGCTGCGGAAGATCACGGAAAGCAGCAAATACGCCGTGCCGAATGCCGCCAGAAACACACCCCATGGAAGATCTGCAAGGATCACTCCGCGCGCAAGGCGCGCCATGGAGCCGAAGCTCTGCCCCAGCAGCAGCACGATCCCGGCAAGGCCGCAGCAGCAGAGCAGAAAGAGCAGCGTCAGCTTGACCGCGCGCCCGCTGCCGCCGAATGCTGCCGCACCGACGAGCACAAGTGCAAGCAGCAGGCAGAACGCGTTGCGCGGAAACAACAGCTGGAGCGCCGCATAAGTTCCGCCCGCCGCCGCGCCGAGCAGCAGCCGCGTCCTTGCGACCGTCCGCCCCGCCAGCCGCGCCGCGCCGAACAGCAGCAGATAGTCGGCAAGAAAATTGAAGGCGAACACGCCCTCCCAATAAACGATCATTGCGCACCTCCCTCCGGCAAGTCCTCATTATAGCGGGGCGCATGGCGGGAAAAGGGCGAAAAAATGCCCCGCGCCGAAATTTGGCGCGGGGCATTTGGAGCTGCTTATAAATACGGCACGACCATCGACGCCACCAGCGACAGGATCATCACCGCGACCAGCAGGATCGCGATAACGCGCGTTTTCTTATTCATGGGCTTCCTCCCTTTCTGCGATTTTCCTGATGCCCTTTTCCGCCTTGGCGCGCGGGAGCATCACCTCGCGGCCACAGCGCGTGCATTTGAGCTTGATGTCCATGCCCACGCGCGTCACGAGCCAGAGCTTTTCGCCGCAGGGATGCGGCTTCTTCATTTCGACAATATCGTTCAGCCTCAGGTCCATATGCTCACCCCTTGATCGCTTCCCAGTACTGCGCGGCGGCGCGCTCGACCTTGTTGTCGCCGTAATGGTAGTACTGCACATTTTTGAGCTCGTCGGGCAGATATTGCTGCTTCACCCAGTGGTTCGGGTAGGAATGCGGATACTTGTAGTTCTGTCCCTGCGCGCCGCCGGTCGAATCGGCGTGGACATTCTGGAGGCAGCGCGGGAAGTTGCCGCTCTTGCCCGCCTTCACGTCCGCCCAGGCCGCGCCGATGCCCTCGACCACGCTGTTGGACTTCGGTGCGGTGGCCAGCAGCACCGCCGCCTGCGCCAGCGGCAGCTGCGCTTCGGGAAGGCCGAGCTGCATCGCCGTATCGACACAGGCCTTGACGATGGCGATGGCCTGCGGATAGGCCATGCCGATATCCTCGCTCGCCGAGCAGAGCAACCGCCTGCACGGGGTCACCAGATCGCCCGCCTCCAAAAATCTTGCAAGGTAGTGGAGCGCTGCGTCGGGGTCGCTGCCGCGCAGCGACTTCATGAGCGCCGATGCGCAGTCGTACATCGCGTCACCGCCCTTATCATAGCGCATCGCGCTGCGCTGTGCGACCTGTAAAGCATCTTTGCTTTTCAGCACCAGCTCGCCGCTCGTGACGTCCGCCGCTTCGTAGAGAAGCTCGCAGGCGCTCACGGCCTTGCGCACATCGCCGCCGCACTGCTGCGCGATGACGCGCGGCACATCGTCCTCCCAGGAAAGCGGCAGCTCGCTGCGCTCTTTCAAAATACCGAGCGCACGCTCGACTGCGGGGATCGTCTCCTCCGCGCTGACGTTTTTGAACTCAAACACCGTCGAGCGGGATAAAAGCGCGCCGTAAACGTAGAAATACGGATTTTCCGTTGTGGATGCAATGAGCGTGATGGAGCCGTTTTCCATGAACTCGAGCA
>DHMW01000005.1:7767-9123 GCA_002405995.1 Oscillospiraceae bacterium UBA4632 | reverse complement strand
TGCTTTTTGTTGAAATACTGGATCTCGTCGAGGTAGAGCAGGATGCCGCCCGGCGCCATCATCGTGCCGACATCGGAGATGATGCTTTTCACGTCCTGCAGGCTCGCGGTCGTCGCGTTCAGACGGTACAGGGTCTTGTTCGTGCGGTTCGCGATGATGTTCGCAATGGTCGTCTTGCCCGTGCCGGATGGACCGTAGAAGATCATATTTGCGCTCGAGCCGGACTCGATGAGCCGGCGCAGCAGCGCGCCTTTCCCAAGCAAGTGCTTCTGCCCGACGACCTCGTCGAGCGTCAGCGGGCGGATCTCATCCGCCAAAGGTCTTTTTTCACTCATATCAGTTGTTCCTGCTGCATTTTTCCGCGTCGATCGCCAGCACGACCATCAACGCGCCCAGCGCGTCCTGCGGGTCGGCGACGTCGATGACGTAGGTGTCCGTCCAATGAAAAAGCTCCTTCGTGATCGTCGCGATGCAGCCGCGCGAGGCGCTGTCGATCGTGTAGTCCCACTCCATGAAGCTGCCATTGACCTCCCAATCGCTGCACTCAAGCGTGAAGCGCGGGGTGAAGAACGTGAACTCCTTGCAGATGCAGCCGTAGTACTGCCCGCCGATGTACAGCTCGAACTTGGGCAGAAATGCCAGCACGCGCTGCTGCACGGTGCCGATGTGTTCGCCGGCGGCGTTGAGAATATGCAGGCAGTGCCCCCAGGCGAACTTGCCCTCGACCGTGAAGACGGTGCTGCCGTCCTCGTCGTAGATATCGTAGCTGTCGAACCACGAGAATAAGCGCTGCTTGAATAGTAGGCGCATCGCACGGGCCTCCTTTTCACAGATAGGATGATTATATCACGTTTTTTCTCCGCTGCACAGACTTTTTCTGTCGATTTTTGCGCACTTATGTGCTATACTGTCGGCAGTATTGATGAAACGCAGGAGGTCTGCCATGAAATCCAAAGCCGCCGTACGCCGCATCGTGGAGGAGCTGAAGGTCCTCTATCCCGATGCGCGCTGCTCGCTCGCATATAAAAAGGACTACGAGCTTTTGTTCGCTGTGCGCCTTTCCGCCCAGTGCACCGACGCGCGCGTGAACATGGTCACGCCGTCGCTCTATCAGAAGTTCCCGACGCTCGAGGCCTTCGCGAACGCGACGTATGAAGAGGTCGGCGACGCGATCCGCTCCTGCGGATTTTACAACACGAAGTCGAAGGACATCGTCGAGTGTGCGAAAATCCTGCTTGAAAAGTACGGCGGCAAGGTCCCCGGCACGATGGAGGAGCTTACCGCTCTCCCCGGCATCGGGCGCAAGACGGCGAACCTCATCCTTGGCGATATCTACGGCCAGCCCGCCTACGTGTG
>DHMW01000005.1:6732-7715 GCA_002405995.1 Oscillospiraceae bacterium UBA4632 | reverse complement strand
CACTGCATCCGCATCACGGGCCGTCTCGGCCTGACGGACGGCAGCAAGGACCCGCTGAGCGTCGAAAAGCAGCTGCGTCAGGTGCTCCCGCCGGAGGGATCGAGCGACTTCTGCCACCGGCTGGTGCTGTTCGGCCGCAACGTATGCACCGCCCGCAAGGCAAACTGCGGCGGCTGCCCGCTGAGA
The DNA here is from genome assembly GCA_002405995.1 of Oscillospiraceae bacterium UBA4632. Lineage (GTDB taxonomy): Bacteria > Bacillota > Clostridia > Oscillospirales > Oscillospiraceae > Hominicoprocola. The sequence goes on along the minus strand of DHMW01000005.1, from coordinate 7,529 downwards.
AAAGACTGTGACTACGGAAAAGCGATAAAATGATGTTCATATGCAAAGGGAAACGCCCGCATGCTTTAGGCATACGGGCGTTTCCCTTTGTTAGGTCACTCAAAGTCTCTCAGGAAGGGTCTTCATATTTCACGGAATTATAGGAGTAGCCCTCCTGATATTTGATCGTAATAAAGAGTGTCTTTTCGCCATCCTCTTCGTCGCGGAGCAGAACATGGCAGAGACCGCTTTCATCAAACCTGTCTGTAATATCGAGCGACTGGCCACGGTAGTAGAGCATCACCGTACCGTCGTCCTCATAAACGACCTCCGGCTTGTTCATCTGTTCAAGTATCTCATCCTCAGTCAGTGGGCGCTCCGTGCCGTCGTCTTCGATGGCGACGCCACCGCCGCCCATTTCGTGCTGAGTGCCGTCCTGATCCGGATATCTCAAGGTGTAATTGCCGTCCTTTACCGTCAGCTCCGCGTCCGTCATCTCACCGTGGAGCCACAACTGCACCGTGTACTGGATGCCGCCGAGGTCGGACGCATAGGCTATGCCGGCAAGTGCCAGCACGAGGGCCGCGGCAAGGCCGAGAGTCGCCGCGCGGCGCAGCGCGCGCTTTCCATGTTTCTGTTCCGTCATCTTCATTACCTCCGTCAAGGTGTCCGGGGAGGCGTGCAGCGGCGCGAACGCTCGTTGGAACTGTTCTTTCTCTGTCATTGCTTTACTCCTCTTCCAAAATCGTTCTGAGCTTTGCCCTTGCGCGAAAAAGTCTTGTGCTGACGGTCTTTTCGGGAATGCCGAGCATCGACGC
>DHMW01000005.1:6178-6571 GCA_002405995.1 Oscillospiraceae bacterium UBA4632 | reverse complement strand
CGTCTCGGCGTAGTCGTCGATGTCCTCATGCCGGCGCCACGGCGAACGGAAGAGCATCTTGCAGCGATTGACGGTGACGCGGATGAGCCAGTTTTTCAAATGGGCGTCCGATTCGAACGCCTTGTCCGTTTTGTACAGCTCTACCAATACGTCCTGCGTCACATCGTTGGCGTCGTCCGGGTTTTTGAGCCAGCCGTAGGCCACGCGAAAGACCGTGTCCATGTACTTTTCTGCATTCTGGGCAAATGCTTCGTTTGAAAACATATATGTTTCTCTCCTCAAAGGCCTTACACCATACATGTGCGCGGGCACGGCATTTTCTTTCACGGTTTGGGAAAATTTTTCAAAAATTTCGCCGCCGCGGCGTCAAAACTGCCGCCGCCCCCTCATATA
>DHMW01000005.1:2784-6089 GCA_002405995.1 Oscillospiraceae bacterium UBA4632 | reverse complement strand
AGCACGCAGCAGCTCATCGACAAGTTCAGGCGCAATCCCGCCATGGCGCAGTCGCTCCTGCAATCGGGCGACGGGCAGAGGCTCATGCAGATGCTTACCGCTCAGGATAGCGGCGCAGCGCTCAACCACGCGGCGCAGAATGCCGCGGCGGGCAACACGAAGGAGCTGGCCGCAATGCTCTCGAACCTGATGAAAAGTCCCGAGGGCATGGCGATCATGAGCCGCATCAACGACAGCGCAAAAAAATAAAGGCTGCGGGAGGGCGTCACGATGAGCGAGTGGGAGGAAAAACTGAACACCCTGCTCTCCGATCCGGACGCCATGGCGCAGGTGATGCAGATGGCGCAGAGCCTGTCGCAGCAGATGGGCGCGCCAAAGGAGGGCGGCGGGACTCCGCCGTCAGGCGGCAGCGCGCCCTCTTCCCAGTCCGCGGGCGGCACGGCAGGCCCTGCACGCTCCGCTCCCTCACCGCCGCCTCCGCAGGGCGGTCCGGCGGACGCCCTTTCGTCTCTGCTCGGCGGCATCGACCCGGCGCTCATCCAAAAGCTGCTTCCGGTGATCAGCCAGGTGAACCGCCCCGAGAGCGGCGAGACCGCCGCCTTTCTCCATGCGCTGCGTCCCTTTCTCAAGCCGGAGCGGCAGGACAAGGTGGACCGCGCCGCGCAGCTGGCGCGCCTCATCCATCTTGGCAAGGTATTTCTGCTCGACGGGGAGGGATGAAGAATGTACAACCGCTATCTGCGCAGCGACGAGGGTGAATACACGCGCATCCCCATGCCGGACCCTCCGCCGCGGCAGCAGGCGCGCCGCTCCCCACCCCCGCCGTCTCCGTGCCCGCCGGAGGATGATCCGCCCAAGGCCGGCACGGAGGCTTCGCAGTTTTTCTCGCGTCTGATCGATAAGCTTCCGCTCAAGGGCGTGGACACGGGCGATATTCTTCTGCTGCTCATTCTTTTTTTCCTCTTTGAGGAAAAGGCGGACGATGAGCTGCTGATCGCACTGGGGCTGCTGCTGATCCTGTAAAACAGAGATGAGCCCCCAGAGCCTTCCGCTCCGGGAGCCCAAATTCTATCGCTGTGAGGCGTTACCGCTCCTCGCCCTCCGCACCGCTCTCGTGCAGCACGGCGCCGTCCGGCAGCGTAAATACATCTGCGGCAAGCGCTCCTGTGTCGATGCTCATGCCCGCCATGCGGTAGACGACCTCTTCCCCATTCAGCTTTTCCGATGCACACAAAAGCCCGTCGTCCACGCTGACCCAGTAGCGCTCGATGTAGCCGTCCTCGTCGGCTGCAGTTTCCACATAAATGCAGTCCACCGCATCAAGCAGCCGGTAGTCCGCCAGCGCAATGCGCGACGTGTCCGCGCGCAGGATATCCTCATAGGTCGGAATCCCCTGCTCCTCATCGGCGCTGAAGGACGACGCGCCCGTAAAATACTGCTTGCCGCTGCCGTACCAGAGCCATACGCTCTCGCCGTTGGTAATGGTATGGCGCAGCTCGCCGCCGCTGCGCTCGGTATCCACGCGCATCCATGCGCCGTCCACAGACACGGTGCTGCGGTCCACGCCGCTGCCGCCGTCGTAGTAGCGCTCGATGGTGAGCGCGCGCGTATAGCGCACAGGGCGCTCGAGCGTGGCGATGACGCTCTGCACCGTGTCGGCACGCACAACGACGCGCCCTGTGCTGCTGTCGTCAGCCGCCTCGCTGCTGTCGCTGCTGCCGCCCGTCTCCTGCGGCAGTACGATATGCGCAGTGCGGTGCAGCGTGCCGCGCACCATGAAAAAAACGACGAGCAGAACGAGCGCGGCAAAAGCGGCTCCGATCGGCGTCAGCTTCTGTTTCTTCATTCTGCTCCCACTCCTTTCTCAGCTGCTCCGGCACTCAAACGCCGAAATCCTCCGGGCGCTCGCTCCTGCGGCCGAAATGCCAGAGGATCGCGTCGGCAATGCGCGCGCAGGCGCGCCCGTCTCCGTATGGGTTGACGGCGTGCGCCATCGCGTCATAGGCTTCCCTGCTGCGCAGCAGCTCGCTGCCCATACGCAGCACGTCGTCGTACTCCACACCGCAGAGCTTCACTGTTCCCGCGGCGACTGCCTCGGGCCGCTCGGTCTCTTTTCTCATCACGAGCACAGGCTTGCCGAGCGCGGGCGCTTCCTCCTGGAGTCCGCCGCTGTCAGTCATCACCATGTAGCAGCGCGCCATCAGGTTGTGCATCTCGTCCGCGCTCAGCGGGTCAATGAGGTGCACGCGCGGCGTTCCGGCAAGGAACCGCTGCGCGTTCTCGCGCACAACAGGGCTGAGGTGCACAGGATAGACAAGCTCGCAGTCCTCGTTCCGGAGGGCGATGTCGCGCAGCGCGGTCATAATGTTCTCCATCGGCTTTCCATAGTTTTCGCGGCGATGGCAGGTCACGAGCACGATCTTTTTCTGCGCATAATCCAGCTCGTTAAGCGCTTTTGTTGTAAAGCGAAAGTCCTTGCGCACTGTTGTTTTCAACGCATCAATGACCGTGTTGCCCGTGATGAAAAGGCCCTCGGTCACGCCCTCTTTGAGTAAGTTCTCGCGGTTATTCTTCGTCGGGCAGAAATAGAGGTCGGCGATCGCCGTGACGAGCTTTCGGTTCATTTCCTCCGGAAACGGAGAATATTTGTCATAGGTGCGCAGCCCCGCCTCCACGTGCCCGACGGGCACCTTATGATAAAAGGCAGACAGCGCGCCGGCAAAGGTGGTGCTCGTGTCACCGTGGACCAGGATCATGTCGGGCTTCAGCTGCTCGATGGCATCGTCCATGCCGAGCAGGCACTTGCTCGTGATCGTCGAGAGCGTCTGACGCGGGGTCATGATATCAAGATCACAGTCCGCCTTGAGATCGAAGACCTGCATCACGCTGTCGAGCATCTCGCGGTGCTGCGCCGTCACGCAGCAAAGGCTCTCGATCTCGTCGCGCGAGGCAAGCTCCTTGACGAGCGGCGCCATCTTGATCGCCTCGGGCCGCGTGCCGAACACGCTCATAATTCGCAGTTTTTCCATTTATGCGTCCTCTTTTTTCTCTTGGTTCGTTCCCTCGCCGCACTCCGTTGCCTGCGGCTCCGCCGGAGCGTCCTGCGCGCTCTTATCCTCTGCGGCGTGCTGCTCTGCCTGTATCGCGCGGTCGATATCGCGGCGGAAGATCACGCGCGAGGCAAGAAATGCCGTCACCGCCAGCGCCAGCAGCAGGAGCATCGCCTTCACCGCGCCGCTCGAGGTGAGCACCACGGCGGAAAGCCCCAGGATGCTGCTGATCACATACAGCGCCGCAACGGCCTG
>DHMW01000005.1:0-2700 GCA_002405995.1 Oscillospiraceae bacterium UBA4632 | reverse complement strand
GGCGCCATCGGGTTCTGCCCGTGGGCAAGGCGGCGGATGATGGCAAACAGCGTGTCGAACATCGGCAGCCCAAGGATAAGGAACGGCGCCGCAAACGACACGATCGCATAGTACTTGAACAGGCCCTGAATGGAAATGGTGGCAAGAATGTAGCCCAGAAAGGTCGAGCCAGTATCGCCCATGAACATTTTCGCAGGGTTCTTGTTATACGGCATGAAGCCGAGGCACGCGCCCACGAGCGACGCCATCACGAGCGCCACATTCCCCTCGGAGACGAGCAGCGCGATGACCAGCATCGATACCGCGCTGATCGTGGACACGCCGCAGGCAAGCCCGTCCAGCCCGTCGATGAGGTTGACGGCGTTCGTGATGCCCACGATCCACAGCACCGTGACGGGAATGGCAAGCCAGTTGAGCTCCCAGTAGGGATTCTTTGCAAAAACGTTTGGATTGGACAGTATCTCGATCACAACGCCGTGGAACACAGCGACCAGCGCCGCAACGATCTGCACGCAGAACTTGAACGACGCGCGCAGCGGGGACATGTCATCCACCACGCCGAGCACGACAATGATCGCGGCGCCGAGCAGAATGCCCTTCATCTCATGGTCAACCCGCACAAACAGCAGGATGCTGACGATAAAACCAAGGAAGATCGCCAGCCCGCCGAGGCGCGGGACAGGCTTTTTGTGCATCCGCCGGTTGTCCTTCGGCACATCGATCGCGCCGATCTTATAGGCAAACGACTTGACCAGCGGGCACATCAGGAAGCTCACGGCAAGCGCGCACAAAAGCGCCGCGCCCACCGATAAGAGCAGCTCTTTCGGAATCTGACTCATATGCTCTCACCCTTTACCGCGCCACAAAGCCGACCTTCTTATAGACCTTGCGCAGCGTCTTTTCTGCCGCGTAGGACGCCTTCTGCGCGCCCGCGCGGTACACGGACTCAAGGTACGCCTTGTCGGCAAGGATGCGCGCGGCCTCCTCGCGGATGGGCCGCAGCGTTTCAATGACCGCCTCGCCCACGGCAGGCTTGAACGCACCGTAGCCCTGGCCGGCGAACTCCCGCTCGATCTCGTCAAAGCTCCTGCCCGTCACGGCGGAGTAGATGGTCATCAGGTTCGCAACGCCCGGCTTGTTCGCAGGGTCGTAGCGCACACAGTTCTCCGTGTCGCTGTCGGTCACGGCGCGCTTGAACTTGCGGCGGATGTCCTCGGGCTTTTCCATGAGGTAAACAGAGCCGTTGGGATCCTTATCGGACTTGGACATCTTGCTTGCCGGGTCGCTCAGGCTCATCACGCGCGCGCCGACCTTGGGGATATACGGCTCGGGCATTTTGAACACCTCGCCGTAGATGCCGTTGAAGCGCTGCACGATGTTGCGGCAAAGCTCAACGTGCTGCTTCTGATCCTCGCCCACGGGGACGTAATCCGGCTGATAGAGCAGAATGTCCGCCGCCATCAGGCTCGGGTAGGTGAAAAGCCCGCCATTGATGTTTTCGGCATTCTTGGCGGCCTTGTCCTTGAACTGCGTCATACGCGAAAGCTCGCCGAACATCGTGTAGCAGTTCAGGATCCAGCCAAGCTCGGCGTGCTGCGGCACGTGGGACTGGATGAACAGCGTGTTCTTCTCGGGATCAAGCCCGCAGGCGATGTACTGCGCCAGCTGCTCGAGCGTGCGGCGGCGCAGCGCCGCCGGGTCCTGCCGCACAGTGATCGAGTGCATGTCCGCCATAAAATAGTAGTTGTCGAATTCCTCGGCGCGGTCCGCCCAGTTCTTGATGGCTCCGAGGTAGGACCCCAGCGTCAGATCGCCGCTGGGCTGGATGCCGGACAGCATGACCTTTTTGCGCGCTGCTTGTTCCATATTTTCCATAATCTCTTTCTCCGATCTGTTGATTTCTCGTTCGATTCTATCTCCCCTGCGCAAAAAAGCGCAGCTATCGACCCAATTTGTTATGTTACCATACCGCGCCTTAAATTACAAGCATTTTATCCCGCCGGTCCATGCGGCGCGCATTGACTTTTCGGGCAAAATATGATGTAATACCATGTCAGCATTTTGAATTCACTTCAGGAGGTCATCTATGTCCATCGACATGAAGTATTTTGAGGAAATGGAAGCGAAGATCCCGCACGGCAAGGTACGCACGCGCTTCGCTCCCTCCCCCACGGGCTATATGCACGTTGGCAACCTGCGCACCGCGCTCTACACCTATCTGATCGCCCGCCACGCAGGCGGCACGTTCATCCTCCGCATTGAGGATACCGACCAGGGCCGTCTGGTCGAGGGAGCGACGGACGTTATTTACCGCACGATGGCGGAATGCGGCCTTTTCCACGACGAAGGTCCCGACGTCGGCGGTCCCGTCGCCCCGTATATCCAGAGCGAGCGCCGCGACACCTACGGCAAGTACGCCGAGCTTTTGGTCGAGCGCGGCCATGCCTACTACTGCTTTTGCGAAAAGGCGGAAAGCGAGGAGGACAGCGGTGAATTTGACCGCGCGGACGATCCCTGCCGCGACCTGCCGCTGGAAGATGCCAAGGCGCGCGTCGCTGCGGGCGAGCCCTACGTCATCCGCCAGCGCATCCCGAAGGAGGGCACCACGACGTTCCATGACGCGAGCTTCGGCGACATCACGGTTGAAAATAAGACGCTCGATGATCAGGTGCTCTTGAAGCGCGACGGTCTGCCGACCTA
>DHMW01000046.1:48793-49176 GCA_002405995.1 Oscillospiraceae bacterium UBA4632 | reverse complement strand
AGGCGCACGACGCGGCCGTAGTAGAGCTTGCCGACCTCGGGCACGAAGACGATATCGTCGATGCACTTCTTCGCAGCGTCGCACGCGGCGGCGTTGGCAGAGGCGATGTGGATGGTGCCGTCGTCGTCGATGTCGATCTTCGCGCCGGTATCGGCAACGATCTTCTGGATGACGCTGCCGCCCTTGCCGATGACCTCGCGGATGCGGTCGGGATCGATCTTCATCGTGATCATCTTGGGCGCATACTCGCTGACCTCGGCGCGCGGCTCAGCGATGCAGGGCAGCATGATCTGGTCGAGGATCTGGACGCGCGCATCGTAGGTGATCTCGAGAGCGTTCTTGATGATCGCCATCGTCAGACCGTCGTTCTTGAGGTCCATCTG
>DHMW01000046.1:48422-48634 GCA_002405995.1 Oscillospiraceae bacterium UBA4632 | reverse complement strand
CCGCAGGAGATGCCGGCGACGGGCGCCTTGATGGGCACGCCCGCGTCCATCAGCGCGAGCGTGGAACCGCAGATGGAGCCCTGGGAGGTCGAGCCGTTGGAGGACACGACCTCACTCACGACGCGGATGGCATACGGGAACTCCTCCACCGGCGGGATGACCGGCAGCAGCGCGCGCTCAGCGAGCGCACCGTGGCCGATCTCGCGGCGGCC
>DHMW01000046.1:48086-48379 GCA_002405995.1 Oscillospiraceae bacterium UBA4632 | reverse complement strand
CGGCCGGGGCTGCGGGCGGGCTTCGCCTCGCCGACGGAGTAGCCGGGGAAGTTGTAGTGGTGCATATAGCGCTTTTCGGTCTCCTCCCAGATGGTGTCGAGCTTCTGGTTGGCGGAAAGCGTGTCGAGCGTGGCGACAGAGAGCACCTGCGTCTGCCCGCGGGTGAACAGGCCCGAACCGTGGACGCGCGGCAGCACGCCGACCTCGGCGGCGAGGGGACGGATCTCGTTCTTCGCGCGGCCGTCCACGCGGTGGCCCTCGAGCAGCCAGGCCTTGACGATCTTCTTCTGGAA
>DHMW01000046.1:28521-47949 GCA_002405995.1 Oscillospiraceae bacterium UBA4632 | reverse complement strand
TCGCGGACGTTCTTGTCGTCGGTGTCCATCGCGGCCTTGGCCTCGTCCATAAAGTTCTCGACGATCTTGTCGAACAGCTCCTGATTGAAGTTGGCGTGCGGATAGTCGAACTTGGGCTTGCCGATCTCGGCGACCATGCGGTTGATGAGCTCGACCTGCTTCTGGTTCTCGTTGTGGGCAAGCTCGATCGCCTTGTACATGGTGTCGTTATCGACCTCGTTCGCGCCGGCCTCGATCATGACGACCTTCTTGCCGGTGGAAACGACCGTGACGTCGAGATCAGAAACCTTGCGCTGCTCGGAGTTGGGGTTGAGCACGAGCTCGCCGTCCACAAGGCCGACCTTCAGCGCGCCGACGGGGCCGTTCCAGGGGATATCGGAGATGGCGAGAGCGGCGGAGGTGCCGATCAGGGCTGCGATCTCGGGCGAGCAGTCGTGATCGACGCTCATGACCGTCGCCATGATGGACACGTCGTTGCGGAAGTCATAGGGGAACAGCGGGCGGATGGGGCGGTCGATGACGCGGGCGGTCAGGATGCCCTTCTCGCCGGGACGGCCCTCGCGGCGGTTGAACGAGCCGGGGATGCGGCCGACGGAGTAGAGCTTTTCCTCAAAGTCAACGGAGAGGGGGAAGAAATCGATGCCGTCGCGCGGACGGGCGGAAGCCGTGGCGCAGACCAGCACGCGGGTGTCGCCGTAGCCGACCATGACGGCGGCGTTGGCGAGCTCGGCGAGCTTGCCGACCTCGAGCGTGAGGGGGCGGCCGGCGAGCTCCATCTCGTACTTGCGGTAGTTGGGGAACTGTCTGTGGGTGATGATGGTAGACATTTGTCGATCTCCTTTTTTTGTAAAATTCCGTATGGGAGCCGACCGTTTAGCACTTGAAAAAACGTCGGCCGCGCCGCCGCTTTTTCAACTGCTAAAGCATAGCAGGCTCTCATACGTGCGCGGAAAGTGCCGGGGCGAAAGTGTGAAAGAAGGGTGGTGCGCATGCACACCACCCTGTTTTCAAACTTACTTACGGATACCCAGCTTGGCGATCAGGGCACGATAGCGCTCGATGTCCTTCTTCATGAGGTAGTCGAGAAGGCTGCGGCGCTTACCGATCATCTTGTACAGGCCGCGGCGGGAGTGGTTGTCCTGCGGGTGCTGCTTGAGGTGCTCGGTGAGCTGAGCGATGCGCTCGGTGAGGATCGCGACCTGGACCTCGGGCGAGCCGGTGTCGCTTTCGTGGGTGCGGTTGGCTTCGATGATAGCGGTTTTCTGGTCTTTGAGCATCATAGTGTGTATTCCACCTTTCATAAAATTCTCCCAGCACTGAGCGGCGGGCCGGTGAGTCCTCCACGTCCCAAGTGCGGGAATACGCGCGATACACGTGCTGAATTATGATAGCACAGCTTTTTTCTATTGTAAAGCAAAACCTTCAAATTGATACGATTTTCTGTAGATTTTTTCCTGCCGGAAGGTGAAAAGGGGGACGGACCTGCGGTCCGTCCCCCGCAGGAGACAATTTTGCAGTCTTATTTTTTCAGTCCCGCGAAGTGTTCCTTCGTCAGCTTGATGACCACGGGGCTTAAAAGCAGCACCGCGATGAGGTTGGGGATCGCCATCAGACCGTTGAGCGTATCGGAGATATCCCACACCAGCTTGAGATCGGCGGCGGAGCCGGCGATGACGACCAGGCAGAAGATGACCTGATAGGGGCGGATGACCTTGCTGCCGAAGAGGAACTCCGCGCAGCGCGTGCCGTAGAGCGCCCAGCCGAGGATGGTGGAGGTGGCGAACAGCAGCAGACCGACAGCGAGGATGATGGAGCCCGCCTTCGCGCCAAAGACGCTGGCAAAGCCCGCAACTGCCGTGGGAACGCCCGCAAGGTCGTTGTTGCCGTAGTTGCCGGTGGCAGCGCCGGAGCAGAGGACGACGAGAGCGGTCAGCGTGCAGATGACGATGGTGTCCATGAAGACCTCAAAGATGCCGTAGAGGCCCTGCTTGACGGGGTTCTTTTCCGAGGTGGCGGCGTGTGCGATGGGCGCGGAGCCGAGACCGGCCTCATTGGAGAAAACGCCGCGGCCGACGCCCTTGGTGATGGCAGTCTTGACCGAGATGCCGACGATGCCGCCGACAGCAGCGGTGGGGTTGAACGCGCCCTGGAAGATGGAGGCGAACACGCCGGGGATATGCTTGGCGTTGACGATCACGACGATCAGCGCGCAGATGATGTAAATGGCAGCCATGCCGGGGACGAGCTTTTCCGTGACCTGGCCGATGCGCTTGACGCCGCCGATGAGCACGAGCGCCACAAAGATGGCGATGATGACGCCGGTGACAAGGCCGATGATCTTGTCAAACTCTGCGGCGTTCTCGTTGAAGGCCACCGCAACGGAGTTGACGGAGGAAGCGATGGAGTTGATCTGGGAGATATTGCCGATACCGAACGCGGCCAGCGCGCCGAAAATGGAGAAGATGACGCCCAGCCACTTCCACTTGGGACCAAGGCCGTTTTTGATGTAGTACATCGGGCCGCCGCACCAGTCGCCCTTTTCGTTGCGCTCGCGGTACTTGACGGCGAGCGTAACTTCGGAGAACTTGGTGACCATGCCGAACAGCGCCGAGATCCACATCCAGAACACGGCGCCCGGGCCGCCGAGGATGATCGCGCCGGTGACGCCGGCGATGTTGCCCGTGCCGACGGTGGAGGCAAGCGCCGTAGAAACCGCCTGCAGCGGGGTGATCTCGCCCTCGCCCGCTTCGGTCTTCTTGAAGATCTTGCCGATGGTGTTCTTCCACCAGTAGCCGATCTTTGTAAACTGGATGAAGCCGACACGGATACTCAGATAGATGCCCGCGCCCACAAGCAGCGCCAGCATGATGGGACCCCATACGAAGCCGTTGATCGCGCTATTGATCTCAATGATTTTTTCCATGTGATTTCCCCTCTCTGATTCACATTTCATGAAATATTGCTTGAAAATATTTCATAGCTGTATGTTACCAAATCGCGCGCCCGCTGTCAACGGCTAAAGTGCTGTTTCTCAGTCCGAAATTTTGTCAATATTGTATATTTTACCCATGATACTTTTTTAACACATTCATTTTTTGTGCACATTCGCCTTAACAAATTGTTAACGTGCCTGCTTTTTCATAACACTTGACAACGCGCGTGCTCCATGCTATCCTATCTGTACTAACACGCTTAATACAGTTGATGTATATGGAGGTACGCCATGTTATCCTGGATCTTCCTGCTTCCCGCCCTTGCGCTGCTCGCCGCGGGGCTGCTGGTCATCGCCGCGCTGCTCACCGTGCTGCGCTGAACGGGAGCGCGCCATGATCACCCTGAACTACCGCGACGCCCGCCCGATCTACGAGCAGGTGTGCGACGGACTGCGGCGGCTGATCGTCTCGGGCGCGATCGCCGACGGGGACAAGCTCCCCTCGGTGCGCGCGCTGGCCGGCCAGCTCGCCATCAACCCCAATACCATTCAGCGCGCCTACAACGAGCTGGAGGCGAGCGGCTACTGCTGCTCGGTGCCCGGCAAGGGCTGCTTTGCCGTGCACACCTACCGCGAGCGCGACGACAGGCGCCGCCGCGCGCTGGAGGCGCAGCTGCGCGAGCTTCTGCAGGAGCTGCGTGCCATGGGCGTGAGCGAAGAAGAGATCGAATCAATGTGCAGGGAGGGAGAAGAGAAATGATCGAAGTACGCGGTCTGACCAAGACCTTCGACGGCTTTGCCGCGCTTTCCGGCGCGGAGCTGACCGTCCCCACCGGCGCGGTCTGCGGCCTTGTAGGGCCGAACGGCGCAGGCAAGACCACCCTGCTGCGCCATCTGGCGGGCATCTACCGTCAGGATGCAGGCAGCGTGCAGTTCGACGGCGCGGACGTGTGGGAAAACCCCGCCGTCAAGGCCCGCATCGCCTTCGTCCCGGACGATTGGTTCTTTTTCATGCAGGCGGGCCTGCGCGATATGCAGCGCTTTTACCGCCGCTTTTATCCCGCGTTCGATTCCGCGCGCTACGCCGCGCTGCGCGGTGTCTTTTCGCTGGAGGAAACGCGCCCCCTGCGCCGCATGAGCAAGGGGCAGCGCCGCCAGGCTGCGCTGCTGCTGGCGCTGTGCGCAAGGCCGGACTATCTCATCCTTGATGAGCCGGTGGACGGGCTGGACCCCGTGATGCGCCGCCAGATCTGGAGCCTTGTGATGCAGGATGTCGCCGAGCGCGGCGTCACGGTGCTCGTCTCGTCGCACAACCTGCGCGAGCTGGAGGACGTGTGCGACCGCGTGTGCGTGATGAACCGCGGGAGGATGCTGCTGGAGCAGCCGCTGGGCGATCTGCAGGAGACGACCGTCAAGCTCCAGCTCGCCTTTGAAGCGCCGGAGCTGCCGCCCCTGCCGCCGGACATCACAGTCCTGCATCACGCGCAGGCAGGGCGCGTCCACACGCTCATCTGCCGCGGCAGCGCGGATGAGCTGACGCAGAAGCTTGCTGCGCTGCACCCCGTCTTTCTCGACGCAGTGCCGCTCTCGCTTGAAGAAATATTCATCTATGAATTGGGAGGCGAAGACTATGCGATCCGCGACATCGTTCTTTAACGCCGCGCTTTTCCGCGACCAGCTCCGCCGCGCGCTGCCGCTGCTGCTGGCCGAGGCGCTGCTGTGGGTGCTGATGCTGCCCTCCTCGCTCTCCGGGCTTCTCAGCGGCGAAACCGCCTACTGGCTCTACGAGCGGCAGATCCTGGAAAGCGCCCTCAAGGGCGGGCTTTATATGGCGGCCATCTTTGGGCTTTTCTTCGCCATGCTCTCGTTTTCCCATCTCTTCAGCGCCCGCGCCACGAGCTGCTATCACGCGCTCCCCCTGCGCCGCGAGACGCTTTTTGCCACCTCGTACCTCTCGGGCCTTTTCTGCCAGCTCATCGCGCTGCTGCCCGCCTTCGCGGCCACGGCCTACCCCTTCCTGCCGTCCGGCCCTTACGCATTCCCGCACTGGGATGTGCTGGGCAAGGCGCTCGGCGGCGCGGCGATGGAGATCGTCTTTTTCTACTCCTTCGCCGTCTTCTGCGTGATGTTCACCGGCGTTTCGCTTGCCGCGCCGGTATTCTTCCTCGTCGGCAACGTCCTTGTCAGCGGGGTCGAGACGATGCTGTGCACGTTTGCCGGGCAGTTCCTCTACGGCTATGTCTACTACGGACTTTCCCTCAGCCCCTTCTCGCCGTTTTTCTTCCTCTTGCGCCGGCTCCAGGTGTTCTGCGCCTACAGATCCGGCACCGATATCGTCAGCGGCTGCGAGCTGCGCGGCTTTTCCTATCTCTACATCTACGCCGCCGCAGGGCTTGTCCTTGCCGTGCTGTCCCTTCTGCTCTACCGCAGGCGCAAAAGCGAGCTGTCCGGCTCCGTCATTGCCTTCCCGTGGGCGGTCCCGGTCTTCAAATACGGCGTTGCCTTCTGTGCGGCGCTCGTGCTTGGCCAGCTGAGCTACCTCGCTTTCTTCGCTCAGAATCTCTCGAGCGAACGCTATTCCCTCCCCGGCACGATCGTGTGTATGCTCATCTCCGGCCTGCTGGGCTACTATATCGCCGAGGCGCTGGTGAAAAAGAGCCTGCGCGTGCTGCGCTCGGGCGCGCGCGGCGCGTGCATCGTCGCAGGCGTTCTTGTGCTGCTCGGCGTCACGATGACCTATGACCTCACGGGCTATGAAAGCCGCGTGCCGGAGGTAAGCGACATTGCCGAGGCGTATGTGGACTTCGGCGGCCGCACCTGGTTCACCGCCGGGGACAGCGCCACGCTCTCCCTTGTCACCGGCGCCCACCGCGCCGCCATTGGCAGCAAGGACGATCCCCGGCAGCACTGGGAATCCGGCACGATGCTGCCCGACCGCTACCGCCGCTATATACCCTCACGCTCTCCTACACACTTAAGAGCGGCGCGTCCTTCCGCCGCGAGTATACGCTTGTCCTTGACCGGGACGACCTTGCAGAAGCGGGCAGCCTGACCGCGCAGCTCAACGCGCTCTACACCTGTCCCGCGGCGGTCCAGGCCCGCGCGCTGCGCATCAGATCCGATGTGCTGCTGCCGGACAACCCCAACCAGTATTTTACCAACACCGGCTATTTCATCCATGATGTCTCCGCCCCCGAGGGCGACTGCTCGCTGACCTATACGCTCACCGCGCGGCAGGCAGAGACCGTCTGCCGTGCGGCGATGGAGGACTGCGCGCGCCCCGAGATCGCGCAGGACATCTTCTCGGCGCAGGAGGGCGCTGCCGACACGGCGGCCTCTGCCGTCATCGAGTACCGCTACGTTGAGCTGTACGCCAACGTCGTCACCTTCCGTGAGGACGGCTCATCCTCCCGCTCGGTCGAGTCCATCCACTTCGGGGTCACGCCGGAAATGGCCTCCACACTCACCGTGCTCGAGGAGATCGAGCACACGAGCGAGCCGGACGATATCCACGGCGACTACGGTGCGGGAGGAATGCTCCCATGAGGCGCCGTCCGCGCCGCAGGCGCATCCTTCCTTACCTTTTCGGCGGACTGGTTCTCGCGCTGGCACTCTCGTTCGGCGTCCGTTCCCTGCGCTGCCGTCTTGCGCATGAAAATCTCCCCGGCTCGGATATCGCCATGCCGGACTTCGTCACGGCCGATTATCTGCCGATGAACGAATATTCCCGCCCCGGCACGCCGCTCGAAGAAATTTCCGGCGTGGTGATCCACTATGTCGGCAATCCCGGCACGACCGCCGCGGCGAACCGCAGCTTTTTTGCAAACCTTGCGCTCACGCACGAGACCTACGCCAGCGCCCACTTTCTCGTAGGGCTGGACGGCGAGATCCTGCAATGCGTGCCGCTGACGGAGATCGCCTACTGCTCCAATACCGCCAACGACTACACCGTGTCCATCGAGGTCTGCCACGGCGACGACACCGGCAAGTTTGGCGACGCGACGATGGAGAGCCTTGAAACGCTCGTCGCGTGGCTGTGCGAGACGTTTTCTCTCGACCCCGCCGAGGACGTCATCCGCCACTACGACGTGACGGGCAAGATCTGCCCCAAGTATTACGTTGAAAATGAGGATGCGTGGCTCGCCTTCCGGCAGGACGTGAGCGCGCGCATCGAAGCGGGCAAAGCTGCGGACGGCGAAACCAACTGACCGACCCTCGGGAGAAATTTCATGCACGACTTTGTTTCCTATCTTTTTCATCTGTTACAGCGCGGCATGCGCTTTGCCGTGCCTGCCGCGCTCGTCTGCGGCGTGATGCTGGCCGTCTGCTATGCTGCCTGCCGAAAAAAAGGCCGCCGCTTCCCGTGGGGAAAGGCGGTCTGCGCGCTGCTGCTCGTCGGCTGGGCGGCGATCACGGTCTTCGTCACGCTGCTGCGCAGCGAGCCGGGCGAATTCGCCGTGCGGCAGTGGAATTTGCAGCTCTTTCGCGCCTGGCGCGAGGCGTACCAGCGCTTCACGCTCCAGATCTGGCTCAACGTGCTGCTCAACATCGCGCTCTTCGTCCCGCTGGGATTCCTGCTACCGCTGCTCTCTAAGCCGTTTCGCAAGTGGTACGCAACCCTCGGCGCGGGCTTCGGCGTTTCGCTTCTCATCGAGCTGACGCAGCTTTTGACGGCGCGCGGCATGTGCGATGTGGACGACCTGTTCACGAATACGCTCGGCGCAATGCTCGGCTGGTGCGCGGCGATGCTCGTGCTCGCACTGCATCAGAAAAGCAGAGCGTGGCCGCGCTGCTGCGCGCTGCCCGCCGCGTTCGTGCTCGCACTCAGCGCCATTTTCATTTCCTACGCCGCGCAGCCCTACGGCAATCTGCGCGACGCCTCCATCACGACGGCGGACTTAAGCGGCGTCCGCTGGTCGGTCGATCACCCGCTCGACGAGGACAGCAGGACCGCCTGGGTCTATCAGGCGCAGGCGCTTGACAACGCGGGCGCCGACCGCTTTGCCGCAGAATTCGCCGCCGTGCACGGCATCGAATTTCCGGACGTTGACTACTACGACGACACCGCGCTCTACATGAATCACTCCACCGGCGATTTTCTCAACGTCACGCTGCACGACGGCACGTGGGACTACTGGATCAGCGACAGTATCGCCCCCGTTTTGGATGTCCCTCCGCAGGATGTCACTGAAGAGCTCCTGCGCGAAACGCTTGGCAATCTCGGCTTTTCCATTTCTGCCGACACTGCATTCACGCTCTCGCCGTATGGCGAGACCTCTTACCGCGCGGTGTTCGCCGCCGGCCTCCTTCCCACGGACGGCAGCTTCCTCCACGGCACGCTCGTCTGCGTGCTCGACGCGCAGGATGACGGCAAGGCGGAGCTTTCCAATCTCGAAAACCGCATCACCACGCTCGCGCCCGTGCGCGAAGAGCCCATTCTCTCCCCCGCGCAGGCGCTCGCCGCGCTGCAATCGGGCAAGAGCTTTAACGGCGCGTGGTTCGCGCAGAGCGTCCGGCAAATCGAGGTGCGCTCCTGCACGCTCGACTATCTCTCCGACTCCAAGGGCTTCTATCAACCGGTCTACCGCTTTGAGCTGTCGCTCTCCGGTCAGACAAGCGGCATCACCGACGCGGTCGATTATGTCCCCGCGCTCGCATAGGCAGAAAGGGTCCCCGCCTTCCTCAGGAAAGCGGGGGCCCTTTACCGTTTTATTTCTTTTCCAGGCTGTACGGGTCCCGGCCCGCGGCAAATTCGGAGATCATCTCCGACGTGAGCGCCACGCCGTTGCCGACAAACGTCTCCCGCAGCTCCTCGCGGCTGACCCACGCGCCGTCTGCCAGCTCAAACTGGTCGAGGTGGATGGTATCGTCGTCGCCGTCGAGTCTGCACCAGAAGCCCATCATGATATTGCCGCTGATGCCCCAGGGCTGACAGCGGTAATAGCGCAGGTCTTTGACCTTGAGTCCGACCTCCTCCATCACCTCGCGGTGCACGGTCTGCTCAAAGCTCTCAGCAAACTCGGTGAAGCCCGCGATGAGCGCCGTGCGCTGCGCGCCGGGGCGGTTGGCATACTTCGTGAGCAGCAAGTAGTCCCCGTGCGTCACCGCCACGATGACCGACGGATTGATACGCGGAAAGATCATATTGCCGCACTTGGGGCAGCGCATCATGCGCTCGTTCTCATCGTGGACGAGCTTTTCCCCGCAGCGGCCGCAGTAGCGCGCGTCGCGGTACCACGAGCAAAGGTGCCACGCGCTCACGGCGGCATAGGCGAGCTCCTTCGGCTTTTCCGTGCGGAACAATACGATATCGCGGTAGGAATAGCCGTCGAGCGCGCGCTCGGTCTCGTCGAAGAGCAGGTAATACTCCCGCCCGTCCAGCTCAAAAAGGTAGGTGAAGGCCTCGTCCGGCTCGGGGAACATCGAGCGCGACGGGAACCTGAGTCCGTTGTCGTCGATGCGGCACAAAAGGTCGCGCCCGCGGAACTGCACCACGGCGCTGCTCTTTTTCGGCACGGCGTTCTTTTTCCACTCGTTGTAAAGATGCTTCGGCTCGATATCCTGGATCATGTCGGCTTTCCTCCCGCCTGTATGTTCTATAGCAGGGTTATTCTACAACGGATAGATAGGATTTGCAAGCAGAGCCTATTCTTCAATTATGCGTCTGTGCTTCAGTTCCTCGATCTTTTTTCCCTCACGCCGCGCGGAAATCATACCGGCAATACCGCCTGCCAGCAATCCCACCACAATCAGGACGGTCAGCACCATATACACAGGCGAATCGAGCTGCGTGTTCAGCCAGTTTGAAAAACCTTGCTGTGAGATCGCCTTGTAAGCATATTCCCCTCTTAGCAGCACCAGCACCAACGCGCCGAGCATCATATTTCTTGAGTGCGATCGCCGCCTTTTCAGCGCCGCGATTTGCGAATCAAAGTCGGAATACAGCTCGAATGCACCATCCGCCGTCTTTTTGCGTAAAATCAGCACCTCGCCATACTCTCCCACCAGCGCCGCACCCATCTCACTGAGCGTGCGCAGATAATCGCTCTTCTCGCCGTCGCGTGATTCGTAAAAATATTGCACGCGGTAGGTATATTCGTTCTTTTCCCCGCGTACAAAGTGCAGCTCATCGCGCACGATCTCATGGCATTGCCATCCCTCAAGAGACATCTCGTTAAGATATCGCTCCATCTCCTCCACCCGCTCGGGTCCAAGCGGCATTCGCACCCATTTTTTCGTCATCGTCTCTGCCATCTTTATCCTCCTTTCAGTTCCAGCTGCCTGTCAGCGCGTCGCCGTTCGCGGTCAGTTCGTGCAGTCTCCGCAGCTCCGTGCGCACGGCCTCGCGGCCCTCGGGCGTGATCTGGTACTCCTTCTTCCTCCCCTCGCTCTCGTCGCCAAGCGACACGATCCAGCCGCGCTCGGTGAGCGTCGCGAGCGCGCCGTAGAGCGTACCCGCGGCAAGCCGCACGCGTCCGCCGCTCAAGCGCTCGACGTTCTGCATGATGCCGTAGCCGTGCAGCGGCGTGTCGAGCGAGAGCAGGATATAAAACACCGCCTCGGTCAGCGCCGTCGTTCCCATGATGGATCCCTCTTTCTTCGGTCGCCGTTATAACGGCTGCCGATATATCGTCCACCGATAAGTTACCACACCACGCACGGTCTGTCAACAGAAAAATGGCAGGGAGCGCAAATTTGCGCTCCCTGCCCCGCAGTCTTTTATTTAAAGCCGTGTGATGACCGGCAGCACCATCGGGCTGCGCTTGGTCGCCTTGAAGAGGTAATTGCTCACCGCGCTGCGGATCGCGCCCTTGAGCTCGTTCAAGTCGCGCCCGCGCTTGCCGCGGAAGCCCTCCGCCGTGGACATTGTCAGATTTCTGAGATCCTGCAATATTTCCTCAGAGTCCTTAACGTAGATGAACCCGCGCGTGATGATCTCCGGCTCTGCCAGCAGATCGCCGTTCTGTGCGGAAACCGGCAGAACGACCACGACCATGCCGTCCTCGGCCAGGTGCTTGCGGTCGCGCAGCACCACCGCGCCGACGTCGCCGACGCCGTAGCCATCGACAAACACCTCGCCCGCAGGCGCGTAGCCGGGCACGCACTTCATCGAGCGCGCGCCGATCTCAACCGCGTCGCCATTGTCGCAGATGACGATGTTCTTGCGGTCCATGCCCATCTGGAGGGCGAGGTCCTTGTGGATCTGGAGCATACGCTGCTCGCCGTGCACGGGGATGAAGTACTTGGGCTTTGTCAGCGCGTGGATGATCTTGAGCTCCTCCTGGCAGGCATGGCCCGAAACGTGCAGCATATCCGCGCGGTCGTAGATGACCTCCACGCCCTTGCGGAACAGCTCGTTGATGACGCGCGAGACGGTATTCTCGTTGCCGGGGATGGCGCTCGCCGAGATGATGACGCGGTCGCCGGGGCCGACCTCGATCTGCCTATGCTGGGAGAATGCCATGCGGTACAGGGCGGACATCTCCTCGCCCTGCGAGCCGGTGGTGACGATAACCTGCTTTTCCAGCGGCATCGACTTGATCTTGTTGATATCGACCACGGTGTTCTTCGGCGGCTTCATATAGCCGAGATCCATGGCGACCTTTGTCACATTTTCCATGCTGCGGCCCGTGACGGCGACCTTGCGCCCGCACTCCGCCGCGGCATCCATGATCTGCTGGATGCGGTGGACGTTGGAGGCAAACGTCGTGACGATGATGCGCTGCTTGCAGCCCTGGAACAGGCGGTTGAAGGTCCTGCCCACCGTGCGCTCGCTCATCGTGTAGCCCGGGCGCTCGACATTTGTCGAATCCGCCAGCAGCGCCAGAACGCCCTGCTTGCCCAGCTCGCCGAAGCGGGCAAGGTCGATGACCTCGCCGTCGATGGGCGTCGAGTCGATCTTGAAGTCGCCCGTGTGGACGACGGTGCCGAGGCCCGTGTGGATGGCGAACGCCACGCTATCTGCGATGGAGTGGTTGACGTGAATGAACTCCACGCTGAACTTGCCGGCCTTGACGGTCATGCCGCTTTCCACCGTGACGATCTTCGTCGATTTGAGCAGCCCGTGCTCCTCGAGCTTCAGGCGGATGAGCCCCGCCGTCAGGCGCGTGCAGTAGATGGGAATGTTCACCTTCTTGAGGATATACGGCACCGCGCCGATGTGGTCCTCGTGCCCGTGGGTGATGAAAAGCCCGCGGATACGGTTCTTGTGCTTGACAAGATAGCTCACGTCGGGGATAACGCAGTCGATCCCGTACATATCGTCGCCGGGGAACGCCATGCCGCAGTCAACGACGATGATCTCGCCGCCGTACTCGTAGACGGTCATGTTCTTGCCGATCTCGTTGAGACCGCCGAGGGGAATGATTTTTAACTGTTCAGCCAATGCTGGATCAACTCCTTCTGATCGTGATCAATGTAAATGTATTTGTTTTGTCGTTATCATGTGCGTCCGAGTCGGAAGGCGCAAGGCAGCAGAGACGTCCGTGCCCGTGCTTCGCCCTGCTTCACGAAGCAACTGCACCTGCGGCGCCTTCCCTGACCCTGTGGACTTTTTATATGATACCGCGTGCGCGGTACAAAACCGTGGTTCGCGTCCGCTCTGCGCCCGGTTTTCCGGCGCGGCGATCCCGCTTGCGAGGGTAGTATAGCACATTACGTTTCAAAAGTATACCATATTTTTTGTCGCCTCGCAAAAATTTTACATTTATCATTGTGTCCGGCGGGGATCCCGTGCTATAATGTAATGAACTATTATCCTCAGCTTTCCCGGCAGAACAGGAGGCGACCCTTATGAAAAACCGCAGGATCAGCAAGCTGGTGGACCCCAGCTTCCGGCTCTACTTCCTTGTCGGCTTTCTCTTCGCCGCCGTCACGGTGCGCGTGAGCATCCCGCTGGCGGTCTGCGAGGCGGCGGCGACGGCATTCCTCTGGTGGTACTTCCGCCACACGGCGCAGAAGCGCCGCGAGGGTATCCGCCAGTACATCGACGATGTGACCGACGACATGACCACCGCCGACAAGGCGTCCATGCTCTCGGCGCCCTTTGCGATGATGGTCTTCCGCCCCGACACGCAGGAGATCCTGTGGAGCAACGACAGCTTTCTGCAGCTCACCGGCGTGCGCGAGGATATCTTCGATAACCGCATCGGCGATGTGCTGCCCGACTTTCCCACCCACTGGCTGCTTGAGGGCAAGAGCGAATGCCCCGACACCGTAATGATGAACGGCCATCATTTCCGCGTGTTCGGCAATCTCAGTCATCCCACCGCACGCCGCGGCGCGCAGAGCCTGCTGGCTACCACCTACTGGACCGATGTGACCGAACAGGACGCCCTGCGCGAGGAGAACGAGCGCCGCCGCCCCATCGTCGCCGTCATTTATATCGACAACTACGAGGAGCTGATGAAGGCCGGCAGCGAGGCGTCGCGCAGCGCCGTGCTCGCCGCCATTGACGAGCGGCTGAGCGGCTGGCTCAAGGATTCCCACAGTCTGCTGCGCAAATTCGACCGCAACCGCTACGTGCTCGTCACCACCGAGCAGGAGTACCAGAAGCTGCTCGAGGGCAAATTCTCCGTGCTCGACGCGGTGCGCGGCGTCGTCACCGAGGACGGCGTGGCCGCCACGCTCTCCATCGGCGTGGGCAAGGACGCGGAGGACTACGAAACGCTCTATCAGAACGCCATGCTCTCGATCGAGATGGCGCTCTCGCGCGGCGGCGACCAGGTCGTCGTACGCAACCGCCTCGACTTTGAGTTCTACGGCGGCAAGGCAAAATCCCCCGAGAAGCGCACCAAGGTCAAGTCCCGCGTCATGGCGAACGCCCTGGGCGAGCTGATCTCCGACGCGGGCCAGATCTTCGTCATGGGCCACCAGCACGCCGATATGGACGTGGTCGGCGCGGCAGCGGGCATCTGCTGCATCGCGCGCAAGCGCGGCAAAAGGGCGCAGATCGTCATCGACATGGAGGACAACGCCGCAAAGCCGCTGCTCGACAAGCTCGCCGCCCTGCCGGAATACAGGGACGCCTTCATCTCCGGCAGCGACGCCTTTATCTCCGCCCGTCAGGGCGCGCTGCTCGTGGTGGTGGATACCAACCGTCCCGATTTTGTCGAATCCGAGCAGCTGCTCGACGCGTGCAACCGCGTCGCCGTCATTGACCACCACCGGCGGGCGGCAAGCTACATCGAATCCGCTGCGCTCAACTTTCACGAGCCTTACGCCTCCAGCGCGTCCGAGCTTGTCACAGAGCTGCTGCAATACCTGATCGGCCCCAGCGACCTGCTGCGCGCGGAATCCGAAGCGCTGCTCGCGGGCATCGTGCTTGACACCAAGAACTTCACCATGCGCACCGGCGGGCGCACGTTCGAGGCCGCCGCCTTCCTGCGCCGCGCAGGGGCGGACACGTCCGATGTCCAGCGCCTGTTCCAGAGCGACCTTGCCGGCATGGTCGAGCGCTATGACATCATCCGCCACGCCGAGCTCGTCCACGGCGACATCGCCGTGGCCGCCGTGGAAAAGGAGATCGACCGCGTGACCGCCGCCAAGGCGGCCGACGAGCTGCTGACGCTCTCCGGCATCCACGCCTCGTTCGTGCTGTTCCGGCACGGCGCAGGCGTGAACCTCTCGGCGCGCTCGCTCGGCGAGATCAACGTGCAGCTCATCATGGAAAAGCTCGGCGGGGGCGGCAACTCCACCACCGCCGGCGGCCAGGTCAGCGACGCTTCGGTCGATGACGTGCGCGAGCGCCTGCTCGCCGCCATCGACGAATATCTGGAAAAATAAATCAAACCCAAGGAGGAACCGAATATGAAAGTCATTTTGATGCAGGATGTCCGCGGCCAGGGCAAGAAGGGGCAGATGATCGACGCTGCCGAGGGCTACGCCAGGAACTTTCTGATCCCGCGCAAGCTCGCCATCCCCGCCACGACGGACGCCATCAACACCATGAACCTCAAGGAAAAGGCGCGCCGCGCCGAGGAGGCCGCCAACCGCCAGGCCGCCGTTGAGCTGAGCGCCGCGCTCAAAAACATCACCGTCAGCCTCACCGCCAGGGGCGGCAAGGAGGGCAAGCTCTTCGGCGCCATCACCAGCAAGGAGATCTCCGAGGCTCTCGCCCAGCAGCACAAGCTGGACGTTCCCAAGCAGAAGATCGTGCTCGACGAGCCGATCAAGGCGTTCGGCTCCTACGAGGTCAAGGCGAAGCTCGGCTACGAGGTCAGCACCAAATTCTCCGTCAGCGTGACGGAGGAATAATCAGCCCAATCCACCGAAAGGAGGGCGCTGCATGGACGATATCTTCTACCGTCAGATGCCCCACTCGCTCGAAGCGGAGCAGTCTGTGCTCGGCTCCATGCTCATCGACGCAGGCTGCGTCAAGGACGTGATGGAGCAGCTCCGCCCCGACGATTTCTACCTGCGCCAGAACCGCGAGATCTTTGAAACGATCTATTCGATGTTCGTTTACTCCAAGCCCATCGACGGCGTGACCGTCGCGGGCGAAATGGAGAAAAACGGCACCTATGACGAAGCCACCACACGCCCCTACCTCGCCCAGCTCATGGACGTGACGCCCACGAGCGCAAACGTCATGGAATACGCCGCCATCGTGCGCGACAAGTCTCTGCTGCGCGCGCTCTACACCGCCGCAGGCGAGATCTCCGCCCTTGTGCAGGACGGCGCGGGCGAAGCCTCGAGCGTGCTCGAGGCCGCCGAGCAGAAGATCTACGCCGTGCGCCGCGGCCGCAGCGCGCAGAATATGACGCCCATCGGCGTTGTTCTTCAGGGCGTGCTCGATCACCTGAGCGAGCTGAGCGCCACGGGCGGCAAGACGCTGCCCGGCCTTTCCACAGGGCTCGGCGTGCTCGACGATAAGACGAACGGTCTCAACAAATCCGACCTTGTTCTGCTGGCGGCGCGCCCCGGCATGGGCAAAACGAGCATGGCGCTCAACATGGCGCTCAACGTTGCCCGCTCGAGCGGCAGGTCCGTCGCCATCTTTTCGCTGGAGATGTCGCGCGAACAGCTCGTCACGCGCATCCTCTCCAGCCAGGCGACGGTGGAAAACCAGCGCCTTGTCACCGGCAACCTGCGCGAGCAGGACTGGGTCAACATCGCCAACGCCGCCACCGTGCTCTCGGGGCTCAACATCCTCATCGACGACAACCCCCTGCTCACGGTCGCGGACATGAACGCCAAGTGCCGCCGCATCGACGATCTCGGTCTGGTCGTGGTCGATTATCTCCAGCTGATGACCTCCGCCGGCGGCGGCAGGGGCTACAGCGGCGAGAACCGCCAGCAGGCGGTGAGCGACATGTCGCGTATGCTCAAGATCATGGCAAAGGAATTACAGGTCCCCGTGCTGTGCCTCTCGCAGCTCTCGCGCGCCAACGAAAAGCGCGACGACAAGCGCCCCATGCTCTCGGATCTGCGCGAATCCGGCTCGATCGAGCAGGACGCGGACATCGTGCTTTTCATCTACCGCGACGACTACTATCACGAGGACTCCGAAAAGCACAACATCGCCGAGTGCATCATCGCCAAGAACCGCCACGGTGAGACGGGCAAGGTGGAGCTTGCCTGGTCGCCGCAGTACACCACCTTCTCCTCCATCGACCGCTACCATGAGGAGGAGTGAGCTGAAAAACGCGCAGGCGCTGTGCGCGCAGTATCTCGACCCCGCGCGCCCCGTGCTCGCCGCCGTATCCGGCGGGCTGGACTCGATGTGCCTGCTGCATTTTCTGCGTGCGCAGGGCTATACCGTTTCCTGCGCGCACTTTGACCATCAGCTGCGCGGTGCGGCTTCCGCGCGCGACGCGCAGTTCGTGCGCGGCTGGTGCGCGGAAAACAACATTCCCTTTTACGAAGGCTCCGGCGACGTACGCGCCCACGCGCGCAAGGCCGGGCAGAGCATCGAGGAAGCCGCCCGTTCTCTGCGATATGCCTTCCTGCGCGAAACGGCGGCGCGGCTCGGCGCGCAGCTCGCGCTGGCGCACCAGCTCGACGATAACGCCGAAACGGTGCTGCTGAATCTCATCCGCGGCACGGACCTGCGCGGCCTGTGCGGCATGAAGCCCATGCAGGACGGTCTTGTCCGTCCCTTCCTCACGCAGACGCGCGCGGAGCTTTCTGCCTACGCCGCGCTTCACGGCATCCCCCACGCAGAGGACGCCACAAACGCCGATCCGAACGCCGCCGCGCGCAACTATCTGCGCCTCGAGATCCTGCCGCGGCTCGAGACCCTCAACCCCCGCGTGCGGGAGCACATCGCTGCCGCCGCGCGCTCCCTTGCTCCGCTCGACGATACGCTTTCGCGCGAGGCGGATGCGCTGCTGCGCCACGCGCAGCGCTCCGACGGCGGCATCTCGCTCCCGCTGGACGTTTTCCGCGCCGCGGGCGAGAGCGTGCAGGCGCGCGCGCTGCTGCGCATGGCGGATGCGCTTGGCGCCGGACGGAAGGACATCGGCCGTGAAGCGCTTCTCGCCGTTCTTGCGCTTGCGCAGCGGGCCGATCCCGCGCCCCGCCAGGCCGCGCTGCCGCGCGGCGCGGTCGTCCGCATTGCGGACGGGGCGCTGACCGTGACGCGCTCCCCCGCCGCGCCGCAAAGGGCGGCGCTCGTCAGGAACGTGCCGCTGCGCTGGGGGGACTTTGAGCTGACGCTGCTCGACAGGGCGGACGGCGAGGGGCTCGTTCTCCGCGCGCCGCGCGAGGGCGAAACGCTCTGCGCCGCCTCCTGCGGCGCGTCCGCCTATCTCACCCTTCCCGGCGCAAACGGCGCGCGCAGCGTCAAGCGCCTGTGCATCGACCGCCGCATCCTTCCCCTCGTGCGCGACGCGCTGCCCGCCATTTACCTTGGCGGCCGCCTTGCCGCAGTCTGGCGGCTGGGGACGGACGAAGCCTTCGCCCCGCGCGAGGGCGAGCCGTCGTGCTTTGTGCGCGTTTCCCCCGCAGAAGCGGCAACATGATCCTCCGGACGTGATCTACGGCGCGCATCCGCCGTGCTCATAACAAATATACTATAATAAAGAAAGTCGAGAGAGAAACACTATGGCTAAGAGCAACATGGATCAGGACATTCTGAAGGTGCTGTATTCCGAAGAGCAGATCAAATCCCGCGTGCAGGAAATGGGCGATACGCTGTATGAGCAGTTCAAGGATAAGGATCCGCTGTTCCTCGGCGTGCTCAAGGGCAGCTTCATCTTCATGGCGGACATCGTGCGCGCCTGCCAGATCAAGAGCGACATTGAATTCATCGCCGTGTCCTCCTACCAGAATGCCACCTCGTCCTCCGGCGTGGTGCAGATCACCCACGACCTCCAGCAGGACATCACGGGGCGCGACCTCGTCGTCATCGAGGATATCCTTGATTCCGGCAACACGCTCTACTTCCTCAAGAATTATTTCATGACCAAGGGCGCCAGCAGCGTCACCATCGTCACGCTGCTCGACAAGCCCGCCCGCCGCGCCAAGCCCATCACCGCCGACCTCGCGGGCTTTGAGGTCCCCGATGAATTTGTCGTCGGCTACGGTCTCGACTATGCGCAGAAGTATCGCAATATGCCCTATATCGGCGTGCTCAAGCCCGAGGTCTACAGCAAGTAATAAGCAAGCAAGGAGGATATTCCCTTGACCCAACAATCCAGGCGTCCCAGCCTCATCCCATATCTGCTGATCCTGCTGGCGCTCGTCGGCGTATACGGCTTTCTCTCCCGCCCGGCGGAGCCGGAGCCTTCCTACGCTGAGATCCGCACGCTGTTCGAGCAGGAAAAGGTGCAGTCCTTCACCGTGACGGACACCACGCTGCGCGTGAAGCTGCGCGAGCCTGTTGACGGCAAGACGGAGCTGGAAAAGGACCTTTTCAGCTTCTCGCTCTTCTACGACGATCTCGGCGGGCTGATCGAGCAGCAGAGGGCCGACGGCATCATCGAGGATTATGATATCTCTGCCGACCACTCCATCAACTACGTCGCCATGCTCGCGCCCTACGTGCTCGCCATCCTCGGAATCTTCGCCATCTGGTACTTCCTCTCCCTCCGCTCCGCAGGCAGCGGCGGGAGCGACCGCATGGCGAAATTCGGCACGGCGACCTTCAAGACCGGCGGGGACAACAAGCGCCCCACGACCTTTGCCGACGTTGCCGGCGCGGATGAGGAAAAGGAGGAGCTGCAGGAGATCGTCGATTTCCTCAAGGAGCCGTCGAAGTTCATCGACCTCGGCGCGCGCATCCCCAAGGGCGTGCTGCTCGTCGGCCCTCCGGGCACGGGCAAGACGCTGCTGGCCCGCGCCGTCGCGGGCGAGGCAGGCGTGCAGTTTCTCTCCATCTCCGGCTCCGACTTTGTCGAGATGTACGTCGGCGTCGGCGCGAGCCGTGTGCGCGACCTCTTCGAACAGGCGAAAAAGGCCGCTCCCGCCATCATCTTCATCGACGAGATCGACGCCGTGGGCCGCCAGCGCGGCACAGGCCTTGGCGGCGGGCACGACGAACGCGAGCAGACGCT
>DHMW01000046.1:25625-28473 GCA_002405995.1 Oscillospiraceae bacterium UBA4632 | reverse complement strand
ACGCTCAACCAGCTGCTCGTCGAGATGGACGGCTTCGGCACGAACGAGGGCGTCGTCGTTATGGCGGCGACGAACCGCGCCGATATCCTTGACCCCGCGCTGCTGCGCCCGGGCCGATTTGACCGGCAGGTCTACGTGGGCCTTCCCGACATCCGCGGCCGCGAGGAGATCCTGAAGATCCACGCCAAAAACAAGCCCCTCGCCGAGGATGTGGACCTCTCCACCGTCGCGCGCGGCACGCCCGGCTTCACGGGTGCGGACCTTGAAAACCTCTGCAACGAGGCGGCACTGCTCGCCGCCCGCCGCGGCAGCAAGCTCATCACGATGAGCGATTTCTCCGAGGCAGAGATCAAAGTCATCGCCGGTCCCGAAAAAAAGAGCCGCGTCGTCAGCGAGCACGAGCGCAAGCTCACCGCCTATCACGAGGCCGGCCACGCCATCGTGATGCACGCCCTGCCGACGCATGACCCCGTGCACCAGATCACCATCGTCCCGCGCGGCAGCGCGGGCGGCATGACCATCTCGCTGCCCGCTGAGGACCGCTCGTACCAGTCCCGCCGCTTCATGGAGGAACAGATCGTCTCGCTGCTCGGCGGGCGCGTGGCGGAAAAGCTGATGCTCGGCGATATCTCCACCGGCGCGTCGAACGACATCCAGCGCGCCTCGCGCCTTGCCCGCAGGATGGTCACGGTGTACGGCATGAGCGATCGGCTCGGCGCGATCTCCTTCGAATCCGGCCACGACGAGATCTTCATCGGCCGCTCCATGGCGCAGGCCAAGCCCTATTCCGAGCAGGTCGCCGCGCAGATCGACGAGGAGGTCAAGGCGATCATCGACCGCGCCTATGACCGCTGCGAGGATATCCTCACGCGCGAGCGCGCGCATCTTGTCACCGTCGCCGAGTTCCTGCTCGCGCACGAAACGATGCGCGCCGAGGAATTTGAGGCGGTCTTCGCCGCCGGTCCCGCAGGTCCGGCGGCATAAGGCGCGCCGACGCGGTTTTTCCGTCATGTCCTCCTATTTTCTCTGATTCTCATTGTGCATTCTGCCCAAGTACAGCTGTCTTTTCTTCAAGAACAAAAGGGGCGTGGATCATCCGCGCCCCTTTTGTTTGTTTTTCTGCCGCGGACAAACGGCTTGTCTGCGTAGATTTTTCCATCCACTTTACCGCGGCAGCAGCGAAAAAGATTGGCATTTTTGTTTCTTGCGGCGGCAAAACCGATGGGGTAATATATTGACCATCGCAATAAGTGCAATTCTTATAGGAGGATCACACACTATGAAAAAGTTTCTTGCCATGATGCTGGCGCTTTTGATGATGCTCTCGCTCGCCGCCTGCGGCGACAGCGGTGAAGGCGGCGGCAGCGATGAAAAGGTCGTCAAGATCGGCGTGTTTGAGCCCCAGTCCGGCGATAACGGCGCAGGCGGCAAGCAGGAGATCCTTGGCATGCAGTATGCCAACTCCCTGACCCCCACCGTCGAGATCGGCGGCGAGACCTACAAGGTCGAGCTGGTCTATGCCGATAACGCCTCGTCCAACGATAAGGCGCCCACCGCCGCGCAGACGCTGATCTCCAGCGGCGTGTCCATCGTTCTCGGCTCCTACGGCTCCGGCGTGTCCATCGCCGCGGGCGATACCTTTGCCGCTGCGGGCGTTCCCGCCGTTGGCGTCACCTGCACCAACCCGCAGGTCACCTCCGGCTGCGATGTGTACTTCCGCATTTGCTTCCTCGATCCCTTCCAGGGCACCGTTCTCGCCAACTACGCCAAGAATGACCTCGGCGCCAAGAAGGCGTACTGCCTGTCCAAGCAGGGCGACGACTACTCCGGCGGCCTTGTGAACTACTTCGTCCAGGCCTTCGGCGCGGAGAACTGCGTGCAGGAGACCTTCCCCGAGGGCACGTCCGACTACTCCACCTACATCACCAACGCCCAGAACCAGGGCTGCGACGTTTTCTTCTCCCCCGTCTCCACCGAGGCTGCCGCCCAGATCATCGCCAAGGCGAGTGACCAGAGCCTGGGCATGCCCATCCTCGCGGGCGATACCTGGGACTCCAACGTCATCCTTGACGCCGCCAAGGGCACCGACGTTCAGATCTGCGTGACCACCTTCTATCAGGAGGGTGCGGACCCCGATTTCGATGCGGGCATCAAGGCGTGGATCAGCAGCGACTCCACCGCCCTCGCCAACAACGGCGGCAATGATGAGCTCGCCGCCGTCACCGTCATGGGCTACGACGCTTACTACTTCGCGCTCGAGGCCATCAAGGCCGCCGGCTCCGCCGAGCCCTCCGCCGTGCTCGCCGCCCTGCCGAACGTCACCATGACCGGCGTCACCGGCGAGATCGCGCTCGACGCCACGGGCGACGCCATCCGCGACAGCGCCGTCGTCAAGCAGTGCAACACCGAAACGGGCACGTGGGACTTTGTCACCGTCGCCAGCGCCGGCTAAGCAGAAAAAGCAGCGCAATATCCGTGCTGGCGGGAGCATCGCTCCCGCCAGCCGCTGTGTTTTATTTCAGGCCGCATCGAAAGGGTCTCAGGTCCCCGCGCGAGGGCTTTTCGACGCGGCCGGAAGGCAGACTGCGGGCTTATGCCCGCACACAAGGGAGGAAATCTTCATGAGTCTATCCAGCACCGTGCTGCCGTATCTCCTTTCCGGGATCTCGGTAGGCGGGCAATATGCCCTTATCGCCATCGGCTACACGATGGTCTACGGCATCCTGCGCCTGATCAACTTCGCCCATGGCGACGTGTTCATGGTCGCAGGCCTTCTGATGGTCTATCTTGCCGCGGCGATGCCGCTTTACGCCGCCATCCCGCTGATGATCCTGCTGACCGTCCTGCT
>DHMW01000046.1:23132-25543 GCA_002405995.1 Oscillospiraceae bacterium UBA4632 | reverse complement strand
CCGCTGCGCACCGCGCCGCGCATGTCGGTCATGATCTCGGCGATCGGCGTGAGCTACCTGCTGCAGAACCTCGCGCTCTACATCACCGGCGGTCTGAATCAGAACTACCCCGAGATCCCCTGGATCTCCGACAAGATCACGGTCTTTGGCGCCACCACCACGCGCGTCACGGTCATCACTCCGTTTCTGACGATCATTCTCGTCTTTGCCCTCGTCATGCTCATCAACCACACGAAGATCGGCATGGCGATGCGCGCCGTATCGCGCGATTTTGAGACTGCGCAGCTGATGGGCATCCGCATCAACACGGTCATCTCCGTCACCTTCGTCATCGGCACGTTCCTCGCCGCCGTCGGCTCGCTCCTGTTCTTCACGAATTACCGCGGCATCGTCCCCACCTCCGGCGGTATGCCGGGTCTCAAGGCGTTCGTCGCAGCGGTGTTCGGCGGCATCGGCTCCGTCCCCGGCGCGGTCGTGGGCGCGTTCATCATCGGCATCTGCGAGAGCCTTGTCAAGGGTCTTGATACCATTCTCCTGACGCAGGGGCTCATTGCCGAGCAGCTGGACCTCTCCACGTTCTCCGACGCGGTGACGTTCATCATCCTCATCGTCATTCTCGTTTTCAAGCCCACGGGCCTGTTCGGCGAGAAGCAGACGGACAAGGTCTGAGGAAGGAGGAAGCATCATGCTGAATAAGGAACAACAAAAGCGCCAGAACATCACCTCGCTGACCGCCGTGCTCGCCTTCCTCGTGCTCGTGTTCGTGCTCGATCAGGTCATCAAGCCGACCGACTCCATGTCCATGCTGCTCACGGTGCTGCAAAAGGGCTCGGTCTACGCCCTCGCCGCCGTGTCGATGAACCTGCTCAACGGCTTCACGGGGCTTTTCTCCCTCGGTCACGCGGGTTTCATGCTCATCGGCGCGTACACCTACGCCATCTTCTCCATTCCTTCTGACGCGCGCGACGCAGTGTATCAGTACTTCACCGCCGCGGTGCGCATTTCCTTCCCCGAGGTCCTCGGCAATGCGCTCGGCCCCGTGGGCACGGTGCTGGGCGTCACGGTCTCGGTGCTGCTGGCGGGTCTTGCCGCGGCGCTGTTCGCCTACCTCATCGGTCTGCCGGTGCTGCGCCTCAAGAGCGACTACCTCGCCATCGCCACGCTCGGCTTCGCCGAGATCATCCGCGCCATCTTCCAGTGGAAGAAGCTCGGTCCCCTTACGAACGGCTCGAACCTCTTGAAAAGCTTCGCCCGTATCAATACCTTCAAGCTGACCGTCGGCGGCACGACGCTGAGCTTTTCCACCTTCGTCCCCGTCCTGATCGCCACGGTCTGTATCGCGCTGATCGTGCTGCTCGTCAACTCCACCTACGGCCGCGCCTTCAAGGCGATCCGCGACGATGAGGTCGCCGCCGAGGCCATGGGCATCAACCTCGCCAGGCACAAGATGCTCTCGTTCTGCA
Organism: Oscillospiraceae bacterium UBA4632; assembly: GCA_002405995.1. Taxonomy (GTDB): domain Bacteria; phylum Bacillota; class Clostridia; order Oscillospirales; family Oscillospiraceae; genus Hominicoprocola. Next base: position 24,080 of record DHMW01000046.1, on the reverse strand, counting down.
CCAGCTGCTTCTTTGCCGGCATCTCCGGGGCAATGATGGCAATGGTGCTCTCCATCGCGCAGGCGAACAACTTCAAGGCCGCCATGACCTATGAGATCCTGCTGATGGTCGTCCTCGGCGGCATCGGCTCCATCTCCGGCAGCGTCATCGGCGCACTGCTGTTCATCTCGGCCTCCGAATGGTGGCTGCGCGGGCTGGACATGGGCAAGTTCCTCGGCATCAACGCCCCCGGCGTGTTCCGCAACGGCTTCCGCCTGGTCGTTTTCTCGGTCATCATCATGATCGTCGTGCTCTTCTTCCGCAAAGGCATCATGGGCGACCGCGAGCTGCCCGAGGTCCTGCGCGGCATCCGCGCAAAGCTTGCAGGCCATAAGAAAAGCGCAAAGGAGGCGGCGAAATGAGTGATGTGAAAAACGTCCTTCACGTGGAGGACGTTACGATGCAGTTCGGCGGCGTCGTCGCCGTCGATGATCTGAATCTCGATGTGAACGAGGGCGAGATCGTCGCCCTCATCGGGCCCAACGGCGCGGGCAAGACCACCGCCTTCAACGTCATCACCGGCGTCTATCAGCCCACAAACGGCTCCGTCTCCTTCCTTGGCGAGACCATCGTGCGCAACCGCCCGCAGGGCAAGATGAAAAAGCAGTACAAGGGCGCGCTCGCCGACAAGTACCTGCACGAGTCCATCCTCTCCCCCACGCCGGACAAGATCACCAAGCTCGGCATGGCGCGCACGTTCCAGAACATCCGCCTGTGGAAAACGCAGACCGTGTTCAACAACGTCCTCATCGCCATGCACTGCCGCGCCACGAGCAATTTCCTCTCCGCCGCGTTCCGCATGAACCGGAGGGAGGAGGACGCCCAGCGCGCCGAGGTCATGGAGCTTTTGAAGATCGTCGGGCTGGAGGCCGAGGCGAACGAGCTTGCCACCAGCCTGCCCTACGGCAA
>DHMW01000046.1:0-23072 GCA_002405995.1 Oscillospiraceae bacterium UBA4632 | reverse complement strand
TGGAGATCGCCCGCGCGCTGGCCGCGCAGCCGCAGCTCCTGCTGCTCGACGAGCCCGCCGCGGGCATGAACCCGCAGGAGACCGATGAGCTGACCGCCTTCATCTCCCGCATCCGCGCGGAGCTGGGCAAGACGATCCTGCTCATCGAGCACCACATGGACCTTGTTATGGACTGCGCGGACCGCATTTACGTGCTGGACTTCGGCAAGCTGATCGCGCAGGGCACGCCTGCGGAGATCCAGGCGAACCAGCGTGTCATCGACGCTTATCTGGGGGTGGATGAGGATGCTTAAGATCGAAAATCTGCACGTCGCCTACGGCGGCATCAAGGCGCTGCGCGGCATCAGCATGGAGGTGCCCGACGGCAAGATCGTCACGCTGATCGGCGCGAACGGCGCGGGCAAATCCACCACGCTGCGCACCATCTCCGGCCTTGTCAAGGCAAGCTCCGGCTCCATCCTCTGGAACGGCGAGGAGCTGCTGGGCAAGCCCATTGACAAGATCATCTCCGCCGGCATCGCCATGTCGCCGGAGGGGCGCCGCGTCTTTGCGGATCTGACGGTGCTGGAAAATCTGAAGATCGGCGCCTATCTGCGCAGGGACAAGGACGGGATCGAGCAGGACCTTCAGTGGGTCTACGAGCTGTTCCCCCGGCTCAGGGAGCGCAGCTGGCAGCTCGCCGGCACGCTCTCGGGCGGCGAGCAGCAGATGCTGGCCGTCGGCCGCGCGCTGATGTCGCGTCCGAAGCTGATGATGCTCGACGAGCCGTCGCTCGGACTCGCGCCGCTGGTGGTGCAGGATATCTTCGCTATCATCCGCGAGATCAACCGCCGCGGCGTCACGGTGCTGCTGATCGAGCAGAACGCCAACATGGCGCTCAAGACCGCCGACCTCGCCTACGTCATGGAAACGGGCGAGATCACCCTCTCCGGCACGGGTGCAGAGCTGCTCGCCAACGAGCAGGTCAAGGAAGCCTACCTCGGCAAAAAGCGAAAATAGCGCAGCGTCGTTTTCTTCGGCTTACAGGCCGTAAAGCGCGCCGTACTTTTCCTCAAGATACTGCGTATAGGCCGTGGGGTCGAACTTCTCGCCGAGCGCCTGCTCCAGGAGCGCGCCGGGCTTTTTAAGGCACCCGTACTGCCAGATATGCTCGCGGTTCCACGCGTTGATGGGTGCGAAATCGCCGCGCTTCAGGCAATCCTCCACATCGACCGTCTCCCGCATTTTGCGCAGCAGCTGCGCGCCGTAGGCGCTGCCGAGCGCGTAGGACGGGAAGTAGCCGATGCTGCCGCCCGACCAGTGGCTGTCCTGCAGAACGCCGTGCTTGTCGTCCGGCACATCGACGTCGAGGTATTCTTTATAGAGGCGGTTCCACTCGCCCGGCAGATCGTGCACCTTGAGTTCGCCGTGCATCACGCGCTTTTCCAGCTCGTAGCGCACCATGACGTGTAGGCTGTAGGTGACCTCGTCGGCCTCGGTGCGGATGAGGGACGGCTCCGCCTTGTTGATGGCGCGGTAGAATTCCTCCGCCGTGTATCCCTGAAGCTCCGGAAACAGCTCGCAGAGCTTCGGGAACACGAAGCCCGTAAAGGCGCGCGAGCGGGCAAGCAGGTTTTCATAAAAACGGCTCTGGCTCTCGTGGATGCCCATGGAGACGCCGCCGTCAAGCACTGTGTAGGCAAGGTCGTCCGCGCTGCCGGTATCGTAGAGTGCATGTCCGCCCTCATGGATGACAGAGAACATCGAGGAGGCAAAATTCTCCTTCAGATAGTGCGTTGTGATGCGCTCGTCGAAGTGCGAGCCGAGCGACGTGGTAAACGGGTGCTCCGTCGTGGCAAGCCCGACATGGTCGAGATCCAGCCCCATTGTGCGCATCAGGTACGCGGAAAGCTCCGCCTGCTTCTCCTCCGGGAAACAGCCCCAGAGCATCCCATCGTCGAGCTGCGGCTGCGCCTTGATCTTCTTGAGCAGCGGCACGATGTGCGCGCGCAGTGTGGCAAAGAACTCGTCGCACTGCGCCATCGTCAGCCCATCCTCATACTCGCTGAGCCAGTAGTCGTAGGGGTCCTTTTCCGGCGCGCAGTAATGCGCAAAGCGGATGTTCGTCTCAAATATCTTTTCGAGCACCGGCTCGAAAAGGGCAAAATCGCTCGTTTCCTTCGCGCGGTGCCAGACATCGTCCGCCTCGACGAGCAGCTGCTGCCAGGCGACGTACTCGTTCATCGGGATCTTCTGCATATTGCGGATGTCCTTGATGAGCAAAAACACCATGCGCTGCTGCTTTTCGTCGAGCTCGGACTTGTGCGCGTCGAGGAATTCGAGCAGCGCGACGGTCTCCCCGCCGGTCGTGAGCTTGTAGTGCTCCTCGCTCAAAACGCTCATGGTCTGGCCGCGGTTCGCCGCCGTGCCCTTGGGTGCGGTGGTCGCGCCGTCGTAAAAGAGCAGGCCCATCGCGTGGCCATAGGCCGCCATCTTCGCCTGCAGGGACATCAGCGCCTGCACTGCCTGGTTGACTGTCATGTTAAAGACCTCCCCGGTTTTATTTCTGAGTTCATCATAGCACGATTCCGCGGAAAATGGAACTGTGAAGTTTTACGCCGCACACACGCAAGCCGCTTGACAGCGGCCGCCTCCCCATGCTATACTACCCTCACTTGAATAGCTCCTGCCACCGGGCAGGGATGCAGAAGGCATCCGCAGCGCATCGTTAGGTCTTTGAAGATGTGCATGCGGGTGCTTGTTTTTTTGGAGGCGCATATGCAAAAGCTCCGTTCCGCTTTTTTCTACTTTTCCGCCGGAGAAAGATGGCTCTGGATCTGTTCCGTTTTTCTGATCCTCGCATCCTACCTGCTGTTTCCGCAGGAAGGCGTTATGACGCTGTGCGCCTCGCTCATCGGCGTAACGGCGCTGATCCTCAACGCCAGAGGAAATCCCGCCGGGCAGCTCCTGATGATCGTGTTCAGCGTGCTGTACGGCATCATTTCCTATTCGTTTTCCTACTACGGCGAAATGATCACCTATCTCGGCATGTCCGGCCCCATGGCGGTCATTGCGCTGGTCGAGTGGCTGCGCCATCCGAGCGGAGGGAATCATGCAGAAGTCGAGGTGGGGCGCCTCGGTCGGCGCGAGCCGCTTGTCCTTGCACTGCTGACCGCCGCCGTGACCGCCGCATTCTTCTTCATTCTCCGCGCGCTTGGCACGACGAACCTGCTGCCAAGCACCGTTTCCGTTGCCACCAGCTTTCTCGCCGCCTATCTCACGTTCCGCCGCAGCCCGTACTTCGCCCTCGCCTATGCGGCGAACGATTTGGTGCTGCTGGTGCTGTGGTTTCTTGCCGCAGCCGAGGATCTCTCGTACCTTTCGGTACTGGTCTGCTTCGCCGTGTTCCTTGTCAACGACCTCTATGGATTTGTCAGCTGGCGCAGGATGCAGGCGCGGCAGGCTGTTCCTATCGCATAAAAGAGGAAGAGCGCGGCGCGCTCTTCCTCTTTTATATCCGCTCCATCAGTCAAATTCCGGATAGCCGTCCTTGAGCGACTCGTCGTAGATCGCGCGCTCGCCGCCGATGAATTTGGGCCGCGTCCGCGCCGCCAGCACGATCGCCTGTCCGATATGATCCTGCGCAAGGCGCACGGGCACGGCAACCTTCTTCAGATGCATCCCGATCAGCGTGCCGCCGATGTCCAGCCCCGCGTCGGCACGGATCTCCTCGAGCGCTACGGGATGACGGAACGCCTGGTACGCTGCTGTTGCAAATGAACTGCCCGCCTTGGGCTGGGGCAGCACGTTGACGACCTCCGCGTCCGGCGCAGCCGCATGTTCTACGATCAGCGCGCGGTTGAGATGCTCGCAGCACTGGGCGGCGATATACACGCCCAGCGGTGCAAACACGCTGTTCAGCCCGCGGAAGATCGCATCCGCCGCCTCGGGCGTGGACCAGCTGCCGACCCTGTGCCCCACGACCTCGCTCGTGCTGCACCCGACCACAACGATCTGCCCGCGGCGCAGATGCGCCGCCTCAGCAAGCTCCTGCGCAGCACGTGCAGCCTCCTGCTCGACCTCCGCGATCAAATCGCGGCTTTCCGCTTCGTGTACGGTTCCTGCCATGCTTCCTCTTCTCCTCTCGTTTCTGCGCTCAGACCAACTTTTCCGTCAGGTGGGAGCGCTGCATCACTGCCATCAGCATCAATCCGGCGGCAAGCCCCGCCGCGCCCTGCACCAGGTTGCCGGGGATGCTCGCCGCGGCGGCAAGCCCCTTGCCCAGCAGCAGCGAGGCGTAGCCGAAGTAGCCCGCCACCATAATGCACTCGGCGGCGGCGCCGCCGGCGAGATAGCCCGCCCTGCCGCCGTTCGTGCTTTTGAGCACCAGCGCGGCGGCGAGCGCCATCGTGCCCTTGATGATCAGCGTGCCGGGGGCATAGTGGGCGTAACCCAGCAGAATATCCGCCAGCATCGAGCCGACGCCGCCCGCGGCAAAGCCGTACCACGGCCCAAGCATCCAGCCCGCCAGCAGCACAAAGCAGTCGCCGAGATTGACGTAGCCCTGCATAGGGCTCGGGATCTGCACCACCATCGTGGCAACGCAGCAAAGCGCCGCCAGCAGCGCGGTAAGCACCAGCTTTCTGATCTGTTTATCGTTCATGACCAGGTCTCCTTTGCGTTTGTTGGCAGTATTATATCGCGCATTGGTATTATTGCTATGGTCAGAACAGAATAAATTATGCAGACCAGATCGCAGCCGCAAAAGACGGCGGCGCAGCCAACCGGCTGCGCCGCCCTGTCCGTGCATCTGCTTATGCGTTGGGGTTTTCCTCTGCCGGAGCCTCCTGTGCGGGAGCCTCTGCGGACGCCGTCCCGTCAGGCTCCTTCTCGATGGTCACCTGAATGATCGGCTCCTTGTCCGCCTTGGCAGCGGCAGCCTCTGCCTTGGCAGCCTCATAAGCGGCGATCTTCTCCTGAGAGCTGTGGATCGCCGCCACAATGTCGGCCACCGCCTCGGGCGCGTCGCCGTTCAGCGTGGAAACGAACCACTCGCCGATGGCGCGGTAGTTCTTGTCGATGCTGCGGCGCTCGCCCGCGATCTCATACTCGGTCTTTGCCTTGTCCGCCACGTCGTTCGCCTTTTCGCCGACGACCGCAGCGACTTGCTGCGCCTTCTCCGTTGCCGCAAACGCAACGTCCTGGACCTTCTTGCTGAAGTTATCAAAAAATGCCATGATCTCCTTCTCCTTTCATCTTTTGGCTTGGTGACTGTAAGTATATGCGCCTTCTGCGCGCAATTCAATGGACAATTTACAAAAAAAGTGTAAAGTTTTTATGAAAACGCTTTACTTTTTCTCGATCCACCCCTGCGAGCAGCCCACGGCGCGCTTCCAGCCGCGATACGCCTCCTCGCAGTCGTACTGCTCGCGCTGCGGGACAAAGACCCGTTCGCTGCGGCGCAGTGAGCACAGCTCGTCAAGACCGCGCCACACGCCTGCGGCAAGGCCCGCCAGCGACGCCGCGCCGAACGCCGTTGTCTCCACCATGGCGGGGCGATCGACCGGGATGCGCAGAAGGTCTGCCTGAAGCTGCATCATCAGATCGCTGACGCTCGCGCCGCCGTCCACGCGCAGCACGGAGATCTCGCAGCCCGCGTCCTGCCGCATGGAGGTCATCAGGTCCGTGACCTGATAGGCGATGGATTCGAGCACCGCGCGGGCGATATGCGCCTTTGTCGTGCCGCGCGTCAGCCCCACGATACAGCCGCGGGCGTACATATCCCAGTACGGCGCGCCGAGGCCCGTGAACGCGGGCACAAGATACACCCCGCCGGTATCGTGAACGCTTTCCGCCAGAATATCGCACTCGTGCGAGGCGGAGATGATCTGAAGCTCGTCGCGCAGCCACTGGATGGCGGAGCCAGCGTTGAACACGCTGCCCTCGAGCGCGTAGGTCGTCTCGCCGTTTAAGCTCCAGCCCACGGTCGTCACCAGTCCCGCGCGCGAGCGCACCGGCACGCCGCCGACATTCATCAGCGTGAAGCAGCCCGTGCCGTAGGTGTTTTTCGCCTGTCCGCGCGCAAAGCAGCCCTGCCCGAACAGCGCCGCCTGCTGGTCGCCCGCCGCGCCGCAGATCGGCACGCCCGCAAGCTCCTCAAGCCCCTCGATGCCCTCTGCCACCGTGCCGTAGACCTCTGAGTTGGGCACCGGACGCGGCAGAATGTTCGCCGGGATGTCCAGCAGCGCGCAGAGCTCCTCGTCCCACGATAGCGTGTGGATGTTGAAGAGCATCGTGCGGCTGGCGTTCGAGTAGTCTGTCACGTGGACCCTGCCGCCCGTCAGCTTCCAGATCAGCCACGTTTCCACCGTGCCGAACAGCAGCTCGCCGCGCTCGGCCTTCGCCCGCGCGCCGGAGACGTGGTCGAGCAGCCACTTGATCTTTGTCGCGGAAAAGTAGGCGTCGATGTGCAGGCCCGTTTTCTCCGCCACCAGCTCGCTCACGCCGCGCCTTTCACGAAGGGAGTCCGCGATGTCCGCCGTGCGGCGGCACTGCCACACGATGGCATTGTGGATGGGCTCGCCCGTCGCGCGGTCCCATAAAATCGTCGTCTCACGCTGGTTCGTGATGCCGACGGCCGCGACCTCGCGCCCGTGCCCGCTTTCGCGCAGCGCCTGTGCAGCGACGGCGCGCTCGCTCTCCCAGATCTCGTTCGGGTCGTGCTCGACCCAGCCGGGCCGGGGATAATGCTGCCGGAAGGACTGCTGGGCATGGCCGGCAACGCTGCCGTCGCGCGCGAAGAGGATGGCGCGCGAGCTGGTCGTGCCCTGGTCGAGCGCCAGAATATACCGCTGCATGAAGATACCCCCTTGTTCATTCGGACCGTCTTATGCTATACTACAGTTTAGATTATAGCATACAGGAGGGCTTTGCGCCATGGCAAATTGCAAGGAATTTTACTTTCCCTCGTCCGACGGCTCCTCGCGCATCCACGCGGCGGAGTGGACGCCCGAGAGCGGCGAGATCGCCGGCGTTTTGCAGATCGCGCACGGCGTGGCGGAGTATGGGATGCGCTACGCGCCGTTTGCCGAATTCATGACCGGACACGGCTTCGCCGTCGTGGCGAACGACCACCTCGGTCACGGTCTTTCCGCCGAGAAGGACGCCGACACGCTCTACTTCGGCCCGCACGACGGCTGGAAGCACGTGGTGGACGACATGTACGCCCTGCGCTGCCGCACGAAGGAAAAATACCCCAATGTTCCCTATTTTCTCATGGGGCACTCGATGGGCTCGTTTTTGACGCGCACCTATCTCATCCGCTATCCCGGCACCGTGGATGCCGCCATCATCATGGGCACGGGGCAGCAGTCCCCCGCGATCGTCGCGGGCGGGCGCGCGGTCGCCAGGGCTGCCGGAAAGCGGCACGGCTTCCGGGCGCATTCTCCGCGTGTGGAAGGCCTTGCCTTCGGCGCATACAACAGGGCGTTCGCGCCGAACCGCACGGAGGTCGATTGGCTCAGCGCGAGCGACAGCAATGTCGATTCCTATCTCGCCGACCCACTCTGCGGGCAGAAAACGAGCATCGGGCTTTTCTACGAGATGCTCGGCGGCATCGGCTTCATCGGCGCGCAGAAAAATGTGAACACGATGAACCTCTCGACCCCCATCCTCTTTATCTCCGGCGGCAAGGACCCCGTCGGCGGCATGGGCAGGGGCGTCAGGCGCGCGTACGAGAGCTTCCGCCGCGCCGGCGTGCGCGATGTGGAGCTGAAGCTCTACGAGGGGCTGCGGCACGAGATCCTGAACGAGGACTGCCGCGCGGTCGTCTACGGCGACCTGTGGTCGTGGATCGAAAAGCACCTCCCGCGATAAAAGACAGGCCGAGGGGGCAGTCCGTCAGGCGGTCCGCCTTCCGGTCCGAAGGAGCGTTCGCACCGTCAGGGCGTCGATGTCGTGCGTCAGAAGCAGCACGCGGCAGGTGAAAATGCCGTCGAGCGTGATGAAAAACAGCGCCGGCGGCAAAAGCGCATCCGGCAGCACGGCGGCAAGGCGCGCGAGCTGCGGCTGCACGAGCCGCACCGCCAGCATCGCAAGCAGCCCCCAGCAGAGCGTAAAGGGCAGGCAGATGCGCCCGTTCACGTCGCATTTGGTAGCGGAATAATCCCAGAACCGCACGCCGAACGCCCGCTCGTACCCCCAGTGGACCGCGTACTCCACCGCAGTCGCCGCAAACGCTCCGAGCAGGAACTGCTCCCACGCGCCCGGCAGCGCTTCCGCGCCGGAAAGCAGCACCGCCAGCATCGCAAGCCCGTACACCGGGCACAGCGGCAGCAGCACAAAGCACCGCCGCAGCCGGTGGCGCGCGCGCGTGAGCGCGGCAAAAAGCCTTTCCAGGCACCAGCCAAGGAAGCTGTAAAAGATACCGTACCAGAGATATTCCATACGCCCTCCGCAGTCGTTTTCCTCAGTATGACCGCAGCGGGGCAGAAAATGCGCCCGCGCGTTGCAAAGCGCAGCGGAATATGATAGGATCGATCCCGATCCAACCGACTTTTTTACGACAGGAGAGATATGACCATGCCGGATACCTGGGAAGCGCTGGAACACGACTGCAAAAGCTGCCGCGAATGCTCGCTGTGGGAGACGCGCACAAACGTCGTCTTTGGCGTTGGCAGCAAAGACGCCGAGGTGCTGTTCATCGGCGAGGGCCCCGGCGCGAACGAGGACGCGCAGGGCGAGCCGTTCGTCGGGCGCGCAGGGCACCTGCTTAACGATCTGCTTGCGATCATCGGGCTTTCGCGCGAGGATGTGTATATCGCCAACATCGTCAAGTGCCGCCCGCCGGAAAACCGCGACCCGCTGGGCGTGGAGCAGGACGCCTGCATCGGGTATCTGCGCCGCCAGGTGGCGCTGCTGCGGCCGAAGATCATCGTATGCCTCGGGCGCATCGCCGCGATGCGCCTCATCAAGCCGGATTTCAAGATCAGCCGCGAGCACGGGCAGTGGTTTGAAAAAAGCGGCTTTCAGATGATGGCCGTCTACCACCCCGCGGCGCTGCTGCGCGACCCGCGCCGCCGCCCCGAGGCGTTTGACGATTTCAAATCCTTGCAGGCAAGGATCAATGAGCTTTGCGAACACACCCATGCCGATCTCTAATGGAAACAGCATAGTTTGCAGCGCTGTGCCCTGTACGAATGATACTGGGCTTCCGTTTTTTGGATAAAAATGACATTGACTGCCGCATTTATGTGTGTTATATTAACACCATCATTTTTGGATCCCACTTTTGAGGAAAGGAGAACGCACAGGATGAACGCCATTCGCCGCACGGATCGCTATTACTACTATTCCTACTTTTACTTTTATCTGAAAGTAAAAGCGATTTGTGATGCCCGTATTCGGATGGCTGCCTGAAGAAGCTTTCTCACAAGACTCAAAAAAGCTTTCGTCAAGAAACCCGCCGTATGGACTCCACAAGTCCTTGCGGCGGGTCTTAATTTTTACCGGCAAAACTTAGAATTGGAGGAAAAGAACATGAAATCCAAGCGTTCCATCACATCCGTTATCCTCTCCCTTGCGCTGGCACTGAGCCTGTGCCTGGGGCTGACCGCCTGCGGCAGCGACGGCGCCGGCGACGCCGGCAGCAGCGGCGACGGCAAGGCTTCCTATACCGTCGGCATCTGCCAGCTCGTGCAGCACGAAGCGCTCGACGCCGCCACGCAGGGCTTTATCGACGCGCTGAACGAAGCGCTGCCCGGCCAGGTCAAGTTTGAAAACAAGAATGCCAGCGGCGACAGCGTCAACTGCTCCACCATCGTCAACGGCTTCGTCTCCGAGAATGTTGACCTCATCATGGCGAATGCCACCGGTGCGCTGACCGCCGCCGCCTCCGCCACGAAGGACATCCCCATCCTCGGCACCTCCATCACCGCTTACGGCGTTGCCCTTGATATCGACGACTTCTCCGGTACCGTCGGCGGCAACATCTCCGGCACCTCCGACCTTGCCGACCTGAGCAAGCAGGCCGACATGATCACCGAGTGGTTCCCCGAGACCAAGACCGTCGGGCTGCTGTTCTGCTCCGGCGAGCCGAACTCCCGCTACCAGATCGAGGAGGTCGCCAAGTGCCTTGCCGCCAAGGGCATTGAGACCAAGGAGTTTGCCTTCACCGACACCAACGACGTCTCCTCCGTCACACAGGCCGCCGCCGACTACTCCGACGTTGTCTACATCCCCACCGATAACACCGCCGCCTCCAACACCGAGGCGATCGCAAACGTCCTCGTTCCCGCGGGCGTGCCCGCCATCTGCGGCGAAGAGGGCATCTGCAAGGGCTGCGGCGTGGCAACGCTGTCCATCAGCTACTATGATCTGGGCGTGACCACCGGCAAGATGGCCGCCAAGATCCTCACCGGCGAGGCCGACATCTCCGCCATGCCCATCGAATACACCGACGCGACGCCCAAGTACAACGCCTCCATGTGCGAGACGCTCGGCATCACCCCGCTGGACGGCTACGCCGCCATTGAGGAGTAAATCCGAACACTTCCCCCCGCAGGCAGGAACGGGTCTTTGCCCGTTCCTGCCTCAACAAGAGATAGGAGGAGAGAACCCATGAGTTTTCTTTCATCGCTGATGAACGCGATGCCCGGTGCGGTCGCCCAGGGGCTGGCCTGGGGCATCATGGCGATCGGCGTGTACATCACTTACCGTATCCTTGACGTGGCCGACCTGACGGTGGACGGCTCGCTTGCCACCGGCGGCGCGGTGTGCGTCATGCTGATCCGCGGCGGCGCCAACCCCTGGCTCGCGCTTTTGTGCGCGGTGCTCGCCGGTATGCTTGCCGGGCTTGTCACCGGCATCTTTCACACGCGCTGCGGCATCCCGGCGATCCTCGCCGGTATCCTGACGCAGCTGTCGCTGTATTCCATCAACCTGCGCATCATGGGCGGCAAGGCGAATCAGGCGGTCAGCATCGATAAATATCCGCTGCTCGTCACGCAGCGCTATGTCCGCGACTTCGCGCCGCCGGCGGCCCTTGTGAAAAATCCTCTGCCGCTGCTTCTGGTCTTTACCGCGGCGGTCATCGCGCTGCTGTACTGGTTCTTCGGCACGGAAAAGGGCAGCTCCCTGCGCGCCACGGGCGCGAACCCCCACATGGCGCGCGCGCAGGGCATCAACACCGACTCGAATATCGTGCTCGGTCTGATGCTCTCCAACGGTCTTGTCGCGCTCTCCGGCGCGCTGCTTGCGCAGTACCAGGGCTCGAGCGACGTGCAGATGGGCCGCGGCGCGATCGTCATCGGTCTTGCCGCCGTCATCATCGGCGAGGTCATCTTCGGCAAGCTGTTCATCAATTTCGGGCTCAAGCTGTTCGCCGTGTCTATCGGTGCGATCATCTACTATATCGTTTTGCAGATCACGCTTCAGCTCGGTCTCAACACCAACGACCTGAAGCTCGTCACCGCGCTGATCGTGGCGGTATTTCTTGCCATCCCCTACTGGAAGGGCAGAATGTTCCGCGGCAAGGTGCAGCCGCAGAAGGGAGGCAGCGAAAATGCTTGAACTCAAGGAGCTTTATAAGACCTTCAACCCCGGCACGATCAATGCCAAGACAGCGCTCAGCGGTCTGAGCCTGACGCTGCACGACGGCGACTTCGTCACCGTCATCGGCGGCAACGGCGCGGGCAAATCCACGATGCTCAACGCCACGGCGGGCACCTTCTTCGTCGATTCCGGCAAGATCATCATCAACGGCAAGGACGTAACAAGCCTGCCCGAACACAAGCGCGCAGCGTTCATCGGCCGCGTGTTTCAGGACCCGATGATGGGTACGGCACCCTCGATGCAGATCGAGGAAAACCTGGCGCTTGCCGCCCGCCGCGGGCAGCGGCGCGGGCTCTCCTGGGGTGTGACAAAGGAAGAACGCGAGGAATACCGCAAAAAGCTCGGCGATCTGGGGCTGGGGCTTGAGTCCCGCCTTTCCACCAAGGTCGCAACGCTTTCCGGCGGCCAGCGCCAGGCGCTGACGCTGCTGATGGCGACGCTCAAGCGCCCCGAGCTGCTGCTGCTCGACGAGCACACCGCGGCGCTCGATCCCAAGACCGCCGCCAAGGTCATGGAGCTGACCGACCGCATCGTGCGCGAAAACCAGCTGACCACGCTGATGATCACCCACAACATGCGAGACGCCATCCAGTTCGGCAGCCGCCTGATCATGCTGCACGAGGGGCGCATCATCCTCGACATTGCGGGCGAGGAAAAGCGGAAGCTCACCGTGCCCGACCTGCTCGAGCAGTTCACAAGGGTCAGCGGCGGCGAATTTGCCAGCGACCGCGCCATCCTCTCCTGATATTGCTCTCTCCATTCTCTCAACCCTCTTGAAAAAGCGGCGAAGGGGACCTTCCGAGGAAGGTCCCCTTCGCCGCTTTTCCTTTATCCGCCGCGTTCCTCACGCAGCCCCGTCCGCCGTGTCTGCGCCGCGCAGCACGACCTCCACCATCCCGGGATCGTCGGTATCGGGATAGAAGCTCACCTGCCACGGCTCCGCGCTCTCCGGCTCCAGCTCCTGCTGCACGGTGCGCACGATCTCGCGCACACCGTCGCGATCCGTCGTGAAATAGACAAAGCGCACCGCGATGCGATCCACGCCTTCCTGCCCCGCCGTCAGGCGCAGCAGGTCGCCCAGCGCCTCCGTGCTGGTGGCGGTAACGATCGCCGCCTGCTGCTCCGCCGTGCGGCGGTAGCCCAGGCGCACGCGCATCTCATAGAAGCTATGCTCCTGCGCGCCGGTATAGCTGATGTAATCGAGCAGATAGGCGCCCAGCGCCGTTTCCTCCTGCACCTCGCGGCAGGCGTTCTCCGCCATTGCCGCAGGCTCGTCTCCGCCGTAGATGCGCACCGCGCCCTCCTCGCTGTGCTCGCCAAGCAGCAGCAGCAGCGCGTTGACAAGATCCTGATAGCTGTCGGCGCGCAGGGTATCCGCGCCCTCGTTTTCCCAATAGGCCTCGCTGTGCGGCGCGGAGACGCCGTAGCTGCGCTCCAGCACGGCGTTGCCGCAGCCCGAAAGCAGCAGGCAGAGCGCCGCCGCCAGCGCGGCTGTTCTTTTTCGGCGCATAGCGCTCCCCTCCCCTCTCAGGCAGTCATTGCTCAATAGCCAAGGTCCTCGTCGATGAGCACGACCTCCGTCTCGCAGCTCTTCACCGCCTCCCACAGCACGACAAGCCCGCGGCAGATACGCTGGGGACTCTTGCAGTCGTAGCAATGATCGCCCTTTGCGGCGCAGGGCGTTTTCACGCCGAGGCGCTGCGCGTTCTTCGGCGCGGCGATATTGCGTGCGCGCCAGAGCGCCTCGTCGTACGTCGGGGCGAGCTTATTGCGTCCCACGACGAACCAGACCTTTTTGTGCCCGAACAGCGACGAGGACACACGGTTGCCCGTGCCGTCGATATTGATGATCTCGCCGGTCTCGGCAAGGCCGTTGGCGGAGAGCAGGTAGTGCTCGCTCGTCTGCGCGTTTTTCTGCACCTCGGCGGGATCTGCGCCCTCGGGCACGTGCCAGTGGCTGTAGATCGTGTTGTGTGTGCACAGTCGGCCGTAGAGTCCGAGCGCCTCGAGCGTCATGCTGCCGCCGAATGAGACGGTCGCGCCGTCGATCTGCGCGTCGAGATACTGCGCGGCCGCCTCCGCCGTTTCAAAGGTGCTGACGGCAAAGCCGCGCGCTTCCAGATTCCGCTTCACATCCGTAAAGTCCATGGTCGTTCCTCCTGTTTTGTTTTTTTACAGCCCCTTGGGGTCATATTCGCCGAAGCCCTCGCCGAGGACCTCGCTCGCGTCGCAGACAATGAAAAAGGCATCGGGGTCCAGCTCCTTGATATAGCGCTTGATCGAAACGATCTCCTTTTTGCGGATGGCGCAGAACAGCAGCGGCCGCGCCTGTCCCGTGTAGCCGCCCTTGCCGCTGAGCAGCGTGACGCCCATGTCGCGGCGAAGGATCTCCTGCGTGATCTCCTCATAGCGGTCGCTGATGATATAGGCAAGCTTCGCCGTATTCTGCCCGTAAACGACCAGGTCAAGCACCTTGGTGGTGATATAGAGCGCCAGCGCGCCGTAGAGGGCGTTATTCAGGCTGCGGAACACCGCGGCGTAGATCAGGATGATCGTCAGGTCGATGCACAGGCACACGTTGCCGATCGACAGGCGCTCGATGTGCGAGCGCACGATCCACGCGCCAAGCTCGGAGCCGCCGGTGGTCGCCTCCTCGCGGAAAATAAGCCCTGAGGCGATGCCCAGCGTCACGCCGCCGTACAGGCAGGCGAGCAGCGGGTCCATGGGGGCAAATTCGTGCAGGGCGGCGATCACGTCGATCAGGACGGAGCTCACCGCCATCGTGTAGATCGACTTGCACAGAAAGGCGAAGCCGAATTTTTTAAGCCCCACCGCGAACAGCGGCACATTGAGCACGATGACCATCACGCCGACCGGCAGCGCGGGAGCAAAAAAGTTGATGATCTGCGCGATGCCCGTGAAGCCGCCGACCGTAAAGGCGTTGGGCGCGTAAAACCAGTCGAACGACAGCGCGTAGAGCACGCAGGCAAGCGTCACGATGATGTAGCTGCGCAGCTGCCTGCGCAGAGTCTTATTTTCCATACTGTTCTCTCCCTCACAAGGTCTCTCACACAATATCTCTCATAAGCGCGCTGCGCGCGCATCCGTTCATCTGCGCCCTTCCCCTCAGATGAGCGAGAGCTGCTTGTCGTCGCTGTCCTCGGTCCTGAGCAGCGCGCCCGCCGCGGGGATGCTGCGCCCGCGGTAGCGGGCAAGGTCGGTGATGCCGGTCTGCTCCGGCAGCTTCACGCAGTCGAGCGTGTATTTTTTCTTCAGCGTCAGCAGCGCCACGCCCTGCGTGGTGCGCGTGGTCTTCACGCCAAGGAGCGCCGTGCTCACGATGAGCACGCGCGGCTCGGTGGAATAGACGGCGATCTCGCGGTCCTCGCGCAGATGCAGGATGCCGCGCAGCGGGCTTTTGTCGCTGTAGGCGCCTGTCAGGCGGCGGCGGTTGGAGGTCGTTTTATAGGCGGAAAGCTCCACCTTCGCCGCCTTGCCGTTTTCGAAAAAGAAGATGAGCCAGCCGCCATAATCGCCCGGCAGCACCATGCCCGCAACGCTCTCGCCCTCGTCCATGCCGAGCCTGGCGGGCAGGTAATCACCCAGCTGGCTCGCCTTGCCGTCGGCAAAATCGCTCGCGCGGGTCTTGTAGACCTGCGCCTTGTCGGTGAAGAACATCAGCTCGGCGGCGTTCGTCGTCTCCACGCTCTCGCGCAGGGCGTCGTCCTCCTTGAACTTCTGCTCGCCGGACATGCGCAGCGACTGCGGCGTGATCTTCTTGAAGTAGCCATGCTGCGAAAGGAAGATCGTAACGGGATAGTCGTCCACCGGCTCCTCCTCGGTCTCCTGCTCGTCGGTAAAATCGTAAACGATGCCGGTGCGGCGCGGCTCGGCGTACTTTTTGCGCACCTCCTCAAGCTCGGTGACGATGATCCTGCGGATGCGCGACGGGCGCGCGAGCGTGTCCTCAAGATCCTCGATCTCGGATTCGAGCGATTCCGTCTCCTCCAGCCGCTTGAGGATGTACTCGCGGTTGATGTTGCGCAGCTTGATCTCGGCAACGTATTCCGCCTGGATCTGGTCGATGCCGAAGCCGATCATCAGGTTCGGCACGACGTCGGCCTCCTTTTCCGTCTCACGGATGATCCGGATCGCCTTGTCGATATCGAGCAGGATACGCTTGAGGCCCTTCAGAAGATGCAGCTTGTCCTGCCGCTTTTTGAGGATGAAGTACACGCGCCTCTTGACGCTCTCGGTCCGCCAGGCGCACCACTCCTCCAAAAGCTCGCGCACACCCATCACGCGCGGCATACCGGCGATGAGAACGTTGAAATTGCACGACGCCGTATCCTGAAGCGTTGTCGCCCGGAAGAGCTTCTGCATCAGCTTATCGGGGTCGGCTCCGCGCTTTAGGTCGATCGTCAGCTTGAGGCCGGAGAGGTCAGTCTCGTCGCGCATGTCGGAAATTTCCTTCACCTTGCCCGCCTTGATGAGCTCGGCGACCTTGTCCATGATGGCCTCGGTCGTAGTCGTGTAGGGAATTTCGTAAATCTCGATGAGATTTTCCTTTTTGTCGTAGCGCCAGCGGGCGCGCACCCTCACGCCGCCGCGGCCGGTATTGTAGATATCCTCGATGGCGCGCGCGTCGTACAGCACCTCGCCGCCGGTCGGGAAGTCGGGCGCGAGCAGCGTCTCACTGATGCACACCTCGGGATTTTTCAAAAAGGCGATGGTCGTATCGCAGACCTCGCCAAGATTAAAGCCGCACAGCTGGCTCGCCATGCCCACCGCGATGCCCTGATTGGCGGAGACGAGAATATTCGGGAACGTCGTCGGCAGCAGCGCGGGCTCTTTCATCGAGTTATCGTAGTTATCGACAAAATCGACCGTGTCGGAGTCAATGTCGCGGAAAAGCTCGGCGCAGATGGGTGCGAGCTTCGCCTCGGTGTACCGGCTGGCCGCCCACGCCATGTCGCGCGAGTAGACCTTGCCGAAGTTACCCTTGGAATCGACGAACGGGTGCAGCAGCGCGCCGTAGCCCTTGGAAAGACGCACCATCGTGTCGTAGATCGCGGCGTCGCCGTGGGGGTTCAGGCGCATCGTCTGCCCGACGATGTTCGCGCTCTTTGTGCGCGCGCCGGAGAGCAGCCCCATCTTATACATCGTATAGAGGAGCTTGCGGTGCGAGGGCTTGAACCCGTCGATCTCCGGAATGGCGCGCGAGACGATGACCGACATCGCGTAGGGCATATAGTTTGCCTCAAGCGTCTCGGTGATATGCTGCTCCACCACGTCCGCGTGGAGTCCCATGACGTTCGCTTCGGCGGCACGGTGGGCCCGCCTGTTGGTTTTGTCGCTTTTCTTCATTCGGATACCTCAGGATCTGCGGCGGTGCAGGATGGCCGCGGTCATATGATTTCTGATATATCCTATCACACTTTTCCCCGCGGCGCAACACCGCGGCGAAAGAGAAAAAGCATGCAGCCGCTGCCCTTCGGGCAGCGGCTGCATTTTTACTGTTTTCCCGCATGGAGGCGTTCCACCAGCCGCCGCAGCGGCGGCAGCAGCGCAAAGGTAAGCGCTGCGTTCGACACGCAGTGGATCACGTCATACGGGATGCCGGAAAGCCACCACGAGACTGCCATCTGCCACCCGCCGATGAAAAGGTACGGGATGGCGCACAGCGCGCCGAAGCACAGCCCATGCAGCCCCGCGACGGCAGCCCAAAGCGCGCGGCTGCGGCTCTGCCGCAACGGCAGCGCCGCAAGCACGGCGAGCGGCCAGACGTAAAGGTACATCAGGTTCCACAGCCCCGCGCCGTAGAGTGCGATCTCCAGCAGCGCAAAGCCGAAGGCAGGATAAAGCGCCTTGACGCCGTACACCGCCGCAGCCAGCAGCAGCAAAAGCGTGACCGGATGCACATTCGGGATGATGCGCAGGCATTCCTTGCCCGCAACCATCAGCGCGCAGAAAAGCGACAGCTCCGCGATCTCACGGACGGTCAGCCCTGCGGCTTTACCAGCCGACATTCAGCACGAAATCGTACACATCGCCGTCCGCGACGGGCTGGCTGTCCACGCCAAGCTCGGCAAACGCGCCGTTGACGCTGTAGCCCCACCACTCCTGCTTGCTCTCGTCGGCGGTCTCTCCGTCTACAGTCAGGACATAGAGGCCGTACTCGCTCTCGGTGCCCTCGATGAGATCCTCCTGCTCGAGCGCACCGCGCAGATACTCCGCGTCAGTCACGATGGTGTAGGACGTGTCGTCGCCGTTCAGGTGATCGATGTTGACGGTGATCTCCTTGCCGCCCTGCTGGACCGCGGGTCTGGTGACCCGCCAGACGATGAGTGCCGCAGCCGCCAGCACGAGGACAGCCACGAGGGCGATCAGGCCCTTTTTGTTGGTTTTCTTCTGCATAAAAAATCTCTCCTTCTTTTGTTCCGGTCAGCCGTACAAAGAAAGAAGAGACCGGCAGGCCGGAGAAGCCCCGCCCTGCTGAGGAGTGTACTTTTTAGCCGAAGGTCCGCGGCGCTTTGTACGGCGCTTGGGGCAGGTCTTCCGGCTCAGGCGTCATCGCCCGTTTTCGCCTTCCCGGAATGCTCCAGTGGCATATTGAAAACGGGCTCCTCCATCACGGCGGCGGCTCCGCTGGGGATTTGCACCCCGCTTCCCTGTTCGGCCGCCTCCCGGCGGCACCTCAAGCCCTTATTGAATTGTGCTGCGACAGGATACCACAAAACCTCCGCGCCGTCAAGGAAAAGACCGTTCAAGCGCCGTTCTGGCACATGATCCGTGGTGATCGGACCCCGCATTTTCAAAAAACCTATTGACAAAGTAGGATTAAGCGTGTATCATATAAACATACTTTACAAATAGGTTTTTAAGATGCAAAGGAGCGATATGATATGACCACTGTTTACGCGGATAACGCCGCCACCACGCAGATGAGCCGCGTGGCCATCGACGCGATGCTGCCCTATATGGAAACGGTCTACGGCAACCCCTCAAGCCTGCACTCCGTGGGTCAGCGGGCAGCGGAAGCCTTGCAGGATGCGCGCGAGCGCATCGCCAAGTGCCTGAACGCCTCCCCGCGCGAGATCTATTTCACCTCCGGCGGCAGCGAAGCCGATAATCAGGCGATCATCTCCGCCGCACGCCTCGGCGAGCGCAAGGGCAAAAAGCACATCATTTCCACTGCATTTGAGCATCACGCCGTACTGCACACGCTCAAAAAGCTGGAAAAGGAGGGCTTTGAAGTCGAGCTTCTGCCCGTGGGTTCCATCGGGACCGTGACGGCGCAGCAGGTGAAGGACGCCATCCGCGCGGATACCTGCCTTGTGACCATCATGTATGCCAACAACGAGATCGGCTCCATCCTGCCGATTGCCGAGATCGGGCAGGTCTGTCATGACGCAGGCGTGCTGTTCCACACCGACGCAGTGCAGGCCGCCGGTCACGTCCATATCGATGTGAAGGCGCAGAACATCGATATGCTGTCTCTCTCCGCGCACAAGTTCCACGGTCCGAAGGGCATCGGCGTTCTCTACGCGCGCCAGGGGATCTTCCTGACCAACATCATCGAGGGCGGCGCGCAGGAGCGCGGCAAGCGCGCCGGCACGGAGAATATCCCCGCCATCATGGGCATGGCGGCGGCGCTTGAGGACGCCTGCGCCCACATCGACGAGAACGCCAAAAAGGTCAGCGCCCTGCGCGACCGCCTGATCGAAGGGCTTTCCAAAATCCCGCACAGCGCGCTCAACGGCGATCCCGTGAACCGCCTGCCGGGCAACGTGAGCTTCTGCTTCGAGGGCATCGAGGGCGAGAGCCTGCTGCTGCTGCTCGACGCGAAGGGCATCTGCGCCTCGTCCGGCAGCGCATGTACGTCCGGCTCGCTCGACCCCAGCCACGTGCTGCTCGCCATCGGGCGGCCGCACGAGGTGGCGCACGGCTCGCTGCGGCTGAGTCTCTGTGAGTGGAACACCGACGAGGACGTGGACCGCATCCTCGAAGCCGTGCCCGAGGTCGTCGCCTATCTTCGCGATATGTCCCCGATGTGGAAGGACCTCATCAGCGGCAGAAAGCAATTCATTTTATAAAAACACACCGAGGAGGATGAAACAATGGCTCTCTATACCGAAACCGTAATGGATCATTTCATGCACCCGCGCAATGTCGGCGAGATCGAGAACGCGGACGGCGTCGGTCAGGTCGGCAACGCCAAGTGCGGCGATATCATGAAGATGTACCTCAAGATCAACGGCAACAAGATCGACGATGTCAAGTTTGAGACCTTCGGCTGCGGCAGCGCGATCGCGTCCAGCTCCATTGCCACCGAGATGATCAAGGGCAAGACCATTGACGAGGCGCTCAAGATCACGAACAAGGACGTGGTCGATGCGCTCGGCGGTCTGCCCGCCTACAAGCTGCATTGCAGCGTGCTGGCCGAGGAGGCGTTCAAGTCCGCCATCAAGGACTATTACGACCGCAACGGCATTGCCTACGACCACAAGGAATTTCCCGACTGTGAGGACTGCGAAGCCTGCCGCATGGTATGATGGACAAGGTTCTCATTGCCATGAGCGGCGGCGTTGATTCCAGCGTCGCCGCTTTCCTGATGAAGCAGCAGGGCTGCGCGTGCATCGGCGCGACGATGAAGCTGTTCCGCAACGAGGACATCGGTGTCAAAAGCAGCAAAACCTGCTGCTCGCTCGAGGATGTGGAGGATGCGCGCTCGGTCGCGTTCCGCCTCGGCATCCCCTATTATGTCTTCAACTATGCGGACGACTTCAGAGGGCAGGTCATCGGCCGCTTCATCGCCGCCTACGAGCGCGGCGCGACGCCGAATCCCTGCATCGACTGCAACCGCTATCTGAAATTCAAGCGGCTTTACGAGCGCGCCCGTATTCTGGGCTGCGGCGCCATCGTGACGGGACACTACGCGCGCATCGAGTGGGAAAACGGGCGGTGGCTGCTCAAAAAGGCGCTTGATGCGAGCAAGGATCAGAGCTATGTGCTCTATTCTCTCACGCAGGAGCAGCTCGCGCACACGCGCTTGCCGCTCGGTGCGATGCACAAGAGCGAGACGCGCCGCATCGCGGAGGAGCAGGGCTTCTATAACGCAGACAAGCCGGACAGCCAGGATATCTGCTTCGTGCCGGACGGCGATTATGCCGGCTTTATCGCGCGCTATACGGGGCGCGGCTGCCCCGCGGGCGACTTTGTGGACGAGTCCGGCGCGGTGCTGGGCCGGCATAAAGGCATTATCCATTACACCGTCGGCCAGCGCAGGGGGCTCGGCATCGCGGCGGACGCGCCGCTGTACGTCAAGCGCATCGACGCGCAGGAAAACCGCGTGGTGCTGAGCGGGAACGCCGCGCTCTTTTCCCGCGAGCTGACGGCGCGGGACTTCAACTGGATCGCCTTTGACACGCCGCCGCATACACTGCGCGCAGCGGCGCGCGTGCGGTATCACCAGCGCGAACAGGCCGCAACGGTCACGGCGCTTCCCGACGGACGCGTGCGGCTCGTTTTTGACGAGCCGCAGCGCGCCGTCACGCCGGGGCAGGCCGTCGTGCTCTACGACGGCGACTCGGTCCTCGGCGGCGGCACGATCGAAGGATGAAAAAAAGCGGAGAGACGGCGTCTCTCCGCTTTTTTGTTTTCCTTTTACTGATAGTCGCTCACAAGAAACAGCGGCTTGATGACCACGACCTCGTCGTATTCCTCCTGCTCGACCTGCACATCGGCGTTGAGCGCCTTGAGATCGGTCTTGAGCACCTCCAGCGCCTCGTCTGCACTCTGGGCGCGGCCCTCGCGCAGGATGCGGATCATGCGCGTGAGCACAAGGGGATGGGCATAGCGCGCGGGCAGCGGAAAGTCTGCGGGCAGCACGTTCTCCATGCTTTCCTGCGCCTGCTCCCACGCGCGCGCAACAGCCCGGCGGTTATTCTTCGCCGTGGGCAGCACGTGCGCGCCCGAGAAGAAAAACACGGCGGCAAAGCCGAAGAGCGCAAAGTAGACGCCGAAGTCGCCGCCCCTGCGCCAGGAGACGATGCCGTACACCAGCGCCGCCGCGCCCGCCAGCACGATCGCCAGCGCGACCCAGCGGTAGGCGGGATTCGTGCGCTCGTTGACGCGCTTTGCCTTGGCGGCGCTCGCGAGCTTTTTCGTCATTTCAGGATAGCCGGAGAGGAACTCCTCCGCCTTTTCAAGCGTCTCCCGGGCGGACTGCGCCTGCGCCGTCAGCTCAGAAAGATAGCGCGCAGCCTCTTCCTCCGCTTTCTTTGCCAGGCGCTTTTCGCCGCCGGCGCTGAGCGTCGGGATCTCGGGATGCCTCTGCCCGATGCAGGCGAGCATCGCATCCACATCCTCCTCGCGCTTGAAGGTACACTGCTTCTCCGCGCCGCCGTCATACTCCACCACAAGGTAGGGGATGGAGCCGAACACGCCCTTGCCCGAAAAGCCGCCCTGGCTGAGCGCCACGCGCTTGAACACGCGCCGCACTGCGGAAAGGGCAACGTAATAGTGCCTGTCGAGCAGGAGCCCATTCAGGTACAGCGCCCTCTCGCCCACGCCGCAGGGGCCGAAGCGCTTGCAGGACTTTCTGTCCTCTGCGAGGATCTCCGGCGCAAGCGCCGTCCCGCCGAGACATACCGGTGCAAAGATCATAAGCGTACCTCCAAAGAGTTTTTCACGGAAAGCGGAGCGGAAAAAGCGGCGGGAGGGGAACCCTCCCACCGCTTTTCAGACGGAATTTACTTCTTCAGCGTCTCATAGTGGGGCTGGGTGTGGCGCTTCTTGATGGTGTACAGGAAGATGCCAAGGAACAGAGCCGCAGCGATGATGCCGATGGGGTAGGCGACCGCGGTGTTGTAGACCACAGCGCCGTCAGCGGTCTTGGTGTTGATGAACTGGCCAAGGCACTCGTTGCCCAGCAGGAAGTAGGTGATGGAGACCGCGCTCATGAAGGTCGCGGGGACGGCGGTGATCCAGTAGTTCTTCTTGTCGTAGAAGAGGTACATGGACGCAGCCCACAGAACGATCATGGCAAGGGTCTGGTTCGTCCAGCTGAAGTAACGCCAGATAACGGAGTAGTCGATCTTGCCCAGCGCGTTGCCGATGCCGAGGAAGGCGCCGACGCCGAGAACGGGCACGCAGAGCACCAGGCGGTTCTTCCAGCTCTTCTGGTCGATCTTGAACCAGTCGGCCAGCACAAGACGTGCGGAACGGAACGCCGTATCGCCGGAGGTGATGGGGCAGGCGATGACGCCGAGCATGGCGAGCGCCGTGCCGATGCCGCCCATGGTCTTCACGCAGACATCATAGATGGCGGCGGACTGGCCGTTGGCAAGCGCCGCGGCAAGGCCGGTGTTCAGACCGCCGGTGGTCTCATACAGCGCGCAGCCGGCAGCCGCCCAGATCAGGGCGATGATGCCCTCGGAGACCATCGCGCCGTAGAACACGAAGTGGCCCTGCTTCTCGCT
>DHMW01000097.1:24182-36098 GCA_002405995.1 Oscillospiraceae bacterium UBA4632 | reverse complement strand
TCTACCGACTGAGCTACACCAGCTTATGAACTTGACGCGCGAACAGACCGGTTCAAACGCAAAATAGATGTTACCACAAAATGTACAGCGCGTCAAGCACCTTTTTCTCTCTTTTTGCGCATTCATCCCCCCCTTCCCGGCGGCGCGCAGACGCTCTTGCAAAATGCGGCGGAATATGATACATTCTTATGTGAATATACACTAAGGGGTCGTTGGCTCAGGAGCGGAAGGCGCGCCTCCGCGGCGGACCGGCAGCCCCCTGCGGGAGCAAAGGAGATGCAGTGATATGAAAATCGGACCGCAGCCGAGCGGGCTGCTGACGCGGCGCAAGATCCTCAGCGCGTCGGCGAAGGCATTCCTGGAAAACGGCTATGTCGGTACATCCAGCAAGCTCGTCGCGCAGCTCGCCGGAGTGACGAACGGCTCGCCATTCTATCTCTACGGCAACAAGGAGGGTGTGCTGCTGGAGCTGGTCAAGCAGATGTTCGGCTACCAGTTTGACGCCGCGGAGGAGCTGCTGGGGGCAGACGCCGATCCTCTGATGCTCTACGCGGCGGAAACGGCGCTGCAAATGTGCATTGCAGAGATCTCCGCGCCGCTGCGCGAGCTGTATGTCACGGCGTACACGCTCCCGTCCACCTCTGCCTTTATCTACGAAAGCATGGCGCGCAAGCTGCAGCTGCTGTTCGCCGCCTACCAGCCCGGCGCAGCGCAGCAGGACTTTTACGAGCTGGAGCTTGCCGCCGCTGGCGTGATGCGCTCCTATATGGTCACGCCCTGCTCGAAGCAATTCCCGTTCGAGCGCAAGCTTCGCCGTTTCTTCACCTGCTGCTACAGGATCTACGGCGTGCCGGAGGAGCTGTATCAGCCCGTGATCGAGCGCGTGGTGCGCATGAATATGACGCCGCTGGCGGAAGCTGCCATTGCAAGAGCGGTCCATCAGGCAGAGGAGAGCTACGAAACCGCCATGACCGACGCAATGCGCGCCAAGGTTCTGCAGGGCAACGGCTGAAAAGTGAACAAGCCTGAAGGAGCATCCGGACAAGCGTTTCCGGATGCTTTTTCAGGCCCAGCCCCGCCTTCAGAAAAAGTTAAGGATTTTCACCGCTTGTTTTCAAGGAACACATGATAGACCATAGATGTCCCGAAAAAAGAGACAAAGCAAAATTCTGCGCGGCGGAGCGGCTTTCGCTGCGCCGCAAAAGGGAGAGATATGGTATGCACACGGTCGAAACGGTCAACGCCGTTATCATGGCGCTGTTTTTCATCTGCTATTCCTATCAGTTTTTTTATGTAGCGGTGTCGCTGCTGCGCCGGCCGAGGGATCCGGGGCGGGCGGACTATCACCGTCTTGCCGTGCTGATCGCCGCGCGCAACGAGAGCGCCGTCATCGGCGCGCTGCTCGAGAGCCTGCGCGCGCAGAACTATCCGCCGGAGCTGATAGATATCTACGTCGGCGCGGACAACTGCACCGACGATACCGCCGCCGTCGCCCGCGCGCACGGCGCGCGCGTCTATGAACGCACGGATACCGTCCACGTCGGCAAGGGCTATGTGCTCAACTACCTGCTGCGCTGCATCAGCGAGGCGGGCGAGCGCTATGACGCCTACGTCGTTCTTGACGCCGACAATGTGCTTGACCCCGACTTCCTGCGCGAGATCGACCGCGTCCACTCCGACGGCTACGAGGTCGTCACCTGCTACCGCAACTCCAAAAACTACGGCGATAACTGGATCTCAGCGGGCTATGCGCTCTGGTTCCTGCGCGAGGCGCGATATCTGAACGCCGCGCGCATGACGCTCGGCAGCAGCTGCGCCGTCTCCGGCACGGGCTTCCTCTTTTCCGACAGGGTGCTGCGCAATGCCGGCGGCTGGGGCTTTTTCCTGCTTACCGAGGATATTGAGTTCACCATCGACAGCGTGACCCGCGGCGTGAAGATCGGCTACGCGGGCGGCGCGGTGCTCTACGACGAGCAGCCCACGAGCTTCCGCCAGTCCTGGCGCCAGCGCCTGCGCTGGTCGAAGGGCTACCTTCAGGTGTTCCGCAGATACGGCGGCGCGCTGTTTGCCGGGATCCTTCGCGGCAGCTTCTCCTGCTACGATATGGCGATGAACATCATGCCCGCCGCCGTGCTCACCGGCACGAGCGTCGTGGTCAATGTCGGCGCAGCGGTGTCCCGCTTCGTTTCCGGCGGGTCGATGGCAGCGCTCGGCGTGTCGATGCTGCAAACGCTCCTGAGCCTCTATCTGACGCTTTTCATCCTCGGCGCGGTCACCACGGCGACGGAATGGCGGAGCATCCACTGTCCGGAGCGAAAAAAGCTCCTGTACGCCTTCACATTTCCGCTGTTCATGCTGACCTATATCCCCATCTGCATCGCGTCGCTGTTCACGCGCGTGGAGTGGAAGCCCATCCGCCACGAGCGGGCAATGACGCTCGAGCAGATCAGGGGCAGCGTGCTCGGCACCCCGCAATGAAAGGGCCGGAAAGCGCCGGAGAGCGGTCATCAGACCGTTCTCCGGCGCTTTTGCGTCTTTTTTGCGCTTCCTCGCTTGCCAAGCAGCGGCGGATATGGTATCCTGAGCATAGCGCGGGGGTGTGAGCAGCCCCCGCGCGGCTTAAAATAAAGAAAAAGGATGTGTTATTTTGCTGCTCTCCGGGAAAAGTCTGAAACACGACTTTGTCCGCTTTGCCTCCGCCACGATGGTCTCGCAGCTGGTGTTCTCGCTCTACTCGATGGTCGATGGGCTGATGGTCTCCATCGGCGTGAATGAATACGCCATGAGCGCCGTCAACCTCGCCATTCCGTTCACCAACGCGCTTTTTTCCATCGCGGTGCTCTTTGCCGTCGGCTCGTCCACGCTCATCGCCATCTATCTCGCACAGGAAAAGCGGCATGAGGCGGACGCGCTCTTTTCGCAGAATTTCGTCACGCTGCTCGTCATCGGCGCGCTGATCACCGCGCTGGCGCTGCTCTTTTTAGAGCCGTTCGCGCGGCTGCTCGGCGCGGATGAGATCACGCTGGACTACGTCAAGCACTATATCCTCGGCATCGCGCCGTTCAGCGTGTGTTATCTGATCTCGTACAACCTCGAGGTGCTCGTCAAGACCGACGGCTATCCCCGCTATGCGCTCTGCACGGTCATTCTCGGCTGCCTGACCAACTGCGTGCTCGACTATATCGCCATCTTCCGGCTCGACATGGGCGTGCTCGGCGCGGCGGTCGCCACGGGCATCTCTCAGCTCGTAACGTGCATCTCCTACTTCATTCACTTTTTCGGGAAGCGCTGCTCCTTCCGTCTGCGCCGCTTCCGCTTTGATCCGCGCCTCTACGCGCGCATCGTCCCCATCGGGCTTTCCGACGGCGTGACGGAGCTGTGCACGGGGCTGATGATCTTTCTGTTCAACCGCACGGTGCTCAGATGCATCGGCACGGACGGCGTTGTGACCTACACGGTCATCGCCTATGTGACGACCATCGTCATCAACCTCATGGTCGGCATCTCGCAGGGCGCGCAGCCGCTCGTGAGCTATCACTACGGCAAGGGCGAGCACGGCTCGTGCAGGCTGCTGCTGCGCTATGCGCTCACCACCGTGTGTATCCTTGCGCCTGTGCTGTTCGCCGGATCCTATCTCTTCGCGCCGCAGCTCGTGCGCGCGTATCTCCCGCACGCAGGCGACGCGCTCGTCGCCTGCTCCGTCGTCGCGTTCCGCCGCTACAGCGTTTCCTATCTGCTGCTGGGCTTCAACGTCGTCATCGGCGGATTCATGACGGCGCTTGAGCGCCCCGTGCCCGCCATCTGCATCTCCGTGGGACGTGGGCTTGCGCTGCAAAGCGCCGTGCTGCTGACGCTCGCCGCGCTCTTCAGCGGCGATGCCGTGTGGTACACGCCGATCCTTTCCGAGGCGCTGTGCCTCGTGCTGTCGTTTCTTTCTCTGCGCGCTTACCGCCTGCGCCCGCTTGCGCAGCGCTGACGCGCAGCGCTCACCGCACCGCGCAGCCGCCCCATTCCACGACTGTGAAGCCTGTGCGCTCGGGCGCGGAAAGCTCCTGCGCAGGAAGCTCGATAAATCTCTCCGACGGCTGCCACGCCATGAAGACGCGCAGCAGCGTATCCGGCGCGGGGTCGATCGTCAGCCTGGCAGAGTCCGTGTAAGTCTCCTGCTGGAATGAAATGAGGTTGTAGGCGTTGTCCTGCATCTGCGGCAGCCAGTAGATGATGAACTCATTCGCCTCCCCACGTGTGAGCCCCAGCCTTGCGAGCGCGTCCTCGAGGAATGCCGCGGTGTTCTCCCCCGCAACGCAGAAGCCGGTGGAAAAGTCGTAGTCCGTCTCCGACGTACCCTCCCAGTAGAGGTAGCGGTAGGTCTGGCCGCTCCCGTCCGTCAGCGTGCCGTCCGGCGCGGCGCGGACGCTCCAGCCGTCGCCGTAGGCAGGATAGGCGCACGTCAGCTCGCCCGCAAGCTCAAGCGTCACGCGCACATCCGTCTCCTGCTCGGGATAGAGGTAAATCACGGGCTTGGCATCGTACTGCTCCTCACGCTCGCAGGCCGAGAGCGAAAAGAGCAGCAAACATGCGAGCATAAGACAAAACAGCTTCTTCATGGCATAGTCCTCCTCATCAGCAGTTGTTTCTTTAGACGCAAAAGCCGCCCAAAAAGTTCCAAAAGCTCAAAAGCCTCGCAGAGTTTCACGCCCGCAGGCGTGAAATGCTCTTGATAGGTAAATCGCCGCGACATGCGCGTGGCGATTTACGCTTCTCACGGAGCGAGTGTCGAGCCAATGGCGAGGCACAGAGCGCAGTGCTTCCTAACTCAAAAGAGGGACAGCAAAGCTGTCCCTCTTTTGAAGTCTTTTATTTGTGCGGTACATGCCAGATCGTGTCCGCGTACTGCGCCACCGCGCGGTCGGCTGCGAAGATGCCGCTGCGGGCAATATTGTAGAGCGACATGCGGTTCCAGTCCTCGCTCCTTGCATAGGTGTCGGCCATGCGCTGCTCGGCGGCGCAGTAGGGCGCAAAGTCCTGAAGCAGCATATATTCATCGTTCATCAGCAGCCGCGAGGCAAGGTCGTCGTAGGAAACGCCGTCGGAAAAGCCCTGCTTGAGCTTGTCGATCACGCGGCGGAGGCTTTCATCGCGGGCGTAGAGCTTCTGCGGTGTGTAGCCCTCGCGCTTGAGGCGCACCACCTCATCGGCATGCAGGCCGAAAAGGAACATATTCTCGTCGCCGAGCACCTCGTGCATCTCGACGTTCGCGCCGTCGAGCGTGCCGACGGTCAGCGCGCCGTTCATCATGAACTTCATGTTGCCCGTGCCGCTGGCCTCCTTGCCGGCGGTGGAGATCTGCTGGCTGACCTCGCTGGCGGGCATCAGATGCTCGGCGAGCGACACGCGGTAATTTTCAAGAAACACCACTTGCAGCCTGTCGCGGCAGATGGGGTCGGCATTGATCTCGGCGGCAAGGGAGTTGATGAGGTGGATGATGCGCTTGGCGACGGCATAGCCCGGCGCAGCCTTCGCGCCGAAGAGGAACACGCGCGGCTGCATGGCGCGGCTGGGGTCGCTTTGCAGCTGCTGGTAGAGATAGAGGATGTGCATGGCGTTCAAAAGCTGGCGCTTGTACTCGTGCAGGCGCTTGACCTGCACGTCGAAGATCGCGTCGGTGTTGAGCATGACGCCCTGCGTCTTTTTGACGTAGGCGGCAAGGTCAAGCTTGTTCGCGCGCTTGATCTCGCCGAGGCGGCCCAGCACCGCGGTATCATTCGCGTGCGCCTCGAGCTTTTTGAGTGCCTCAGGGTGCAGCAGATACTCGTCCCCGCCGCAGAGAGCGCGCACCAGCTCGTCGAGCCGCGGGTTGATCTGCGCGAGCCAGCGGCGGTGGTCGATGCCGTTGGTGACGTTCTTGAACTTCTCCGGCTCCATGGCGCACTGGTATTTGAATACGTCGTTTCGCAGGATATCGGAGTGCAGGGCGCTCACGCCGTTGACCGCCATACCGCCTGCAATGCACAGGTTCGCCATGCGGACCTGGCCGTCCCAGATGATCGCCATCTCGCGCGTTTTCGCGGGATCATGATAATAGGCCTCGATCTTTTCCTGATAGCGGCGCGCGATCTCGGTGAGGATCGTCCAGATGCGCGGTAGCAGCGACTGCATCAGCTCCTGCGGCCAGCGCTCCAGCGCCTCGGCAAGCACGGTGTGGTTTGTGTAGGCGACGGAGTGCGTCGTAATATCCCACGCCGCGTCCCAGTCGAGGCCCGCGTCGTCCATCAGGATGCGCATGAGCTCGGGGATGACGAGCGCGGGATGCGTGTCGTTGATCTGGATGACGTTCTTTTCGTGGAAGTTCGCGGCCGTGCCGTAGACCTCGATGTGCTTGCGCACGATGGACTGCATGGTCGCGGAGACGAAGAAATACTGCTGCTTTAAGCGCAGGCTCTTGCCCTCGGGATGGTTATCCTCGGGGTAGAGGACCTTGGCGATGGTCTCCGCCATGGCGTGCTGCTCCTGCGCGCGCAGATACTCGCCCTGGGAAAAGAGCGACATATCGAGCGGCGTGGGGGACTTCGCATCCCAGAGGCGCAGGGTGTTCACCATATCGGTGCCGTAGCCCGCGATCTCCATGTCACAGGGGATGGCGAGCACCTCGGTCGCGCCCTCGGGCACAACGTGCAGCCGCCCCTCGTCCCAGAACTGGCGGATCGTGCCGCCGAAGCGGACGGTCTCGGTCTCCTGCGGCTTGGGCAGCAGCCACGCGCCGCCCAGCTCCTTCCAGTCGTCCGGCAGCTCGACCTGCTGGCCGTCCACGATGCGCTGGCGGAAAATGCCCAGCTCGTAGCAGATGGAATAGCCCGCGGCGGGGATATCGAGCGTGGTCATCGAGTCGAGGTAGCACGCGGCGAGACGGCCGAGGCCGCCGTTGCCGAGGCCCGCGTCCGGCTCGCTTTCAAAGATGTCCGCCGCGCGGAAGCCAAGCTCCCCGAGCGCCTCGGTCAGGATCTCGCCGACGCCGAGGTTGAAGGCGTTTTTCATCAGGCTGCGGCCCATCAGAAATTCCATGGACAGGTAGTGGACCTGGCGCAGATGCGCCTGCCGGACGCGGCGGTTCGTATCAACGCTGCGCTCCGCCATCACGTCGCGCAGCACAAGGGCGCTCGCGCGCAGCATCTGCGCGTCGCTCGCCTCCTCCACGGTGCTGCCGAAGCTGACCTTCAGCTTTTCGCACAGCGCATCCTTCATTTTTTTCACAGAATCAATGGTCATAGGTATTTCCTTTTCTTTCACTTGCAGATGGAATCGTAGATGTTGTGATATTCCTGCGCCGAGCGCGTCCAGCTGAAGTCGGCGGTCATGCCGCGCTTTTGCAGCTGGCGGTAGGCGGTCTTATTGTCGTGATAGAGGTCGATCGCCTCGCAGATGACGTGGCACATATCGCCTGCGTTGTAGTTGGCAAAGGTGAAGCCGTTGCCCGAGCCGTTCCACGCCTCGTAGGCGTGGACGGTATCCTTGAGGCCGCCGGTCTCGCGCACGATGGGCACCGCGCCGTAGCGCATGGCGATCATCTGCGAAAGGCCGCACGGCTCGCTCTTCGAGGGCATGAGGAACAGGTCCGCGCCCGCATAGATCTGCATGGCAAGCTCCTCGGAATAGCCGAGGTAGACCGCCATGCGCCCGCTGTAGCGGGACTGGGCGTACTGGAAGAACGTTTCGTACTTCGCGTCGCCTTTGCCGAGGACGACGAACTGCACGTCCTTTTCCATGAAATAATCGAGCGTTTCGCACACAAGGTCCAGCCCCTTGTGGGAAACCAGGCGCGAGACCATGGCAAGGATGGGCGTATCGGGCTTTTCCTGAAGCCCGAGCGAGACCTGCAGCTGCGCCTTGTCCTTCGCCTTGCCGGAAAGCTGCCGCGCGCTGTAGGTGCTGACGATGTTCCTGTCGTGCGCAGGGTCGTAGCGCTGCATATCGATGCCGTTGAGCACGCCGCGGAGCTTGCGGGCGTTCATGTCCATCACGTTTTCCAGCCCGTGGGCAAAGTAGGCGTATTTGAGCTCCTGGGCATAGGTGGGGCTGACGGCGGTCACGGCGTCAGCCGTGACGATCGCGCCCTTCAAAAGGTTCACGTCGCCGCCGAATTCAAGCGTGCCGCCGTCGAACCAGCCGCGGTCAAGCCCGAAGAGGTCCTCGAGCGTATCGCGCCCATAGCGGCCCTGATACTCGATGTTGTGGACGGTGATGACGGTGCGGATGCTCTTGTAGAAATCGTCGCGCACGGCCTCGTCGCGAATGTAGATGGGGACAAGCGCGCTCTGCCAGTCGTTGCAGTGGACGACGTCCGGCTTCTCCGGCAGGGACTTCAAGAGCTCCGTCACCGCGCGGGAGAAGAAGGCGAAGCGCTCGCCGTCGTCGTAGTAGCCGTAGAGGTCGCTGCGGCGGAAGTAGCTCTCGTTGTCGATAAAATACCAGGTAACGCCCTGGTATTCGAGCGAAAAGAGCCCGCAGTACACGCTGCGCCAGGCAAGACGCACAAACGTCCACCTTTCAAAGCGCAGCCGCTCGCCCCACTTGTCCTTCACGCGCTCGTAGAGCGGCAGGATGACGCTCACATGGTCGCCGTTGGCAGCCAGCGCCTGCGGCAGGCTGCCCGCGACATCCGCAAGACCGCCGGTCTTGCAGAAGGGCACCGCCTCGCTGGTCACATACAGAATGTTCATGCCGGATTCTCCTTTCTCTGCTCTGTTCGCCGCTTATACCACGCTGCCCTTGCTGATGGCAAGGGGATAGCTCTCGTGCCCGATGAGCGTGCCGCCGCGGCGGATGCGCACGTTCTTATCGGCGATGACGCAGCCAAGCGTCACGCCATCCTCCACGACGCTGTTCTTGAAGAGAATGCAGTTTCTGACAACGCTGCCCCTGCCGACCCTCACGCCCGGAAAGAGGATGCTGTGCTCCACCGTGCCCTCGATCTGGCAGCCGTCGGCGATCAGGGAGTCCACGCAGCGCGCCTCGGGCGCAAGGTAGGATGCGGCCTCGTCATCCTCCTTGGCGAGGATGGGGCGCGCGGGGCAGAAAAGCTCGGCGCGGATGGAAGGGTCGAGCAGCTGCATGCTGCGCTCGAAATACTCGCGCACGGTGCGCAGCTGGGCGGCGAAGCCGTCCCACACAAAGCCCCTGAGATCGAGCTGGTCCGCCATGCCGCAGAGCACGTCGCGGCGGAAGCTGTATTTCTCCTGCGC
Source organism: Oscillospiraceae bacterium UBA4632 (assembly GCA_002405995.1). Taxonomy (GTDB): domain Bacteria; phylum Bacillota; class Clostridia; order Oscillospirales; family Oscillospiraceae; genus Hominicoprocola. The sequence goes on along the minus strand of DHMW01000097.1, from coordinate 26,859 downwards.
GGCGCATTCGTCCACGAGCCGGAGGAGAAGGTCGCGCCTGAGCAGGTAGATCTCAAGGCTGCGGTAGCCGGATGCCGTGCGCGGCGCGCAGCGCGTCCCGGCGATGCGCCCGGCGCCGTCGAGGGTGAAATAGGTGGCGTTTTCAACGAATTCGTCGTGCGCCGTGCAGACGCAGGTGATGTCCGCGCCGCTTTCGATGTGCGTTTCCAGCACCTGCTGGAGCGGCAGGTTGATGATGAGGTCGCTGTCTGACAGGACGACGTAGTCCTGTCGGATGCTCGCGAGGTAGGAGCGCACGCCGGAGAGCGCATCGAGCTTGCCGCGGAATTCCTCGCTGCGGTACTTGCTGCCGCCGGCAAAGGGCGGCAGGAGCCTGAGCCCGCCATACTTGCGCGCCATATCCCAGACCTTGCCGTTGCCGATGTGGTCGATCAGGCTCTGATAGTTGCCGTGCAGCACGACGCCGACGTCTGTAATGCCGGCGCTTGCCATGTTGGAGAGCATGAAATCGACGGCGCGGTAGCGCCCGCCGAAGGGAAGTGAGGCGGGCATGCGCCGCTCGGTCAGCTCGCGCAGGCCGGGGGTGCGCTCATAGGCGAAGATAATGCCGTGCAGTCCGTTCATCGTACCGTCTCCTTTCCGTCGCGGCTGCGCATACGCTTGGCCGGAAGAATGTGTCCGTCCGCCACCGCCGCGTCGGGTCCGACGACGGTGATGCCCCAGTCCTCGGGCGCGACCGCCTCGGGCGGCGCGCCGACGAAGGCGTGCTCGCCGACCACGGCATTCTCGCCGATGATGGCGTAGGAAACGCGCGCGTTCTTTCTCACGACCGCGCCGGGCATGAGAATGGAATACTGGACGCTCGCGCCCTCCTCCACGGTGCAGCGCTCGGAGAGGATGGAGTTTTCCGCCGCGCCCTCGATCGTGCAGCCGCGGGCGGCGATGCTGTGCTCCACGCGCGCAGCCACGCCAAGATAGGCCGGCGGCACGGAGGGCGAGCGGCCGTAGATCGGCCAGTCCTTTTCCAGCAGGTTCAGCCCGCTGCCGTGGGCGAGCATATCCATGTTCGCGTCCCAGAGCGAATCGAGCGTGCCGACATCCTTCCAGTAGCCGGAGAAGCGGTAGGCGGACATTTTCTCGCCGCTGCGGAGCATCTTGGGGATGATGTTCTTGCCGAAGTCGTTGCTGCTGGTCTCGTCGCCCTCATCCTCGATGAGATAGGCGCGCAGCTTCTGCCAGGAGAAGATGTAGATGCCCATGGAGGCGAGATTGCTTTTCGGCTGTGCGGGCTTTTCCTCAAAATCGACGATGGCGTCGTTTTCATCCACGTTCATGATGCCGAAGCGCGGGGCATCCTCCCAGGGGACCTCCATGACGGAGATGGTGCAGTCCGCGCCCGTCCTTTTGTGGTGGGCGAGCATTTTGGCGTAATCCATCTTGTAGATATGATCGCCGGAGAGGATGACGACATAGTCCGGGTCGTACATATCGACAAAGCCGATATTCTGGAAGATGGCGTTCGCCGTGCCCTTGTACCACGACGCACCGTCCGCGCTCTGGTACGGCGGCAGGATATGAACGCCGCCGTCGGAGCGGTCAAGGTCCCAGGGCTGGCCGGAGCCGATGTAGCGGTTCAGCTCGAGCGGCCGGTACTGCGTCAGAACGCCGACGGTGTCGATGCCGGAGTTGGCGCAGTTGGAAAGCGGGAAGTCAATGATGCGGAACTTGCCGCCAAAGGGCACGGCAGGCTTTGCCATATTCTCCGTGAGCACATAGAGCCGGCTGCCCTGGCCGCCGGCGAGCAGCATGGCGATACATTCCTTTTTCACGCTTTAAATCTCCTCCTTTATGCGTTCTGCATGTCTGGTTTGGATCTTTTTTCGGGGGTCCTTTCTTCTTTCTCTTTATCCGTTTTCTCCGGCGGTGCGGTCCACGTTCCTTCGCCGGCAAAGAACGCCGCGCCCAGCGGCGGCAGGTCGATGGCGACGGAGCAGGGACGTCCGTGGGAGGGAATGGGCTGTGTTTCGATCGCCGCCGTGTTGCGCCAATCGCCCGTGCCGCCGTACTCCGGCAGGTCGGTGGTGAACAGCTCGCGGTAGGTTTTTTTCGGCGGAACGCCGAAGCGGTAGCCGCGATGCCCCACGGGCGAGAAGTTGACGGCGGCGATCAGCTCGCCGCCCGATCTGTCGCGGCGGACAAAGACGACGGCATTGTTGTGGTTGTCGTCAGCGACGAGCCACTCAAAGCCCTCCCATGAAAAGTCGATCTCCCAGAGCGGGCTTTGGGAAAGATAGAAGTGGTTGATATCCTTGAAGAATCGTTGGATCTGCTGGTTCTCCCGGTTTGCGAGCAGGTACCAGTCGAGCTGGCCTGCAAAGTTCCACTCGTGCCACTGGCCCAGCTCCGCGCCCATGAACATGAGCTTTTTGCCGGGGTGGGAGAGCAAATACGCCGTGAATGCGCGCACGCCGGCGAGCTGCTGCCAGTCGTCGCCGGGCATCTTGCCGCGCAGGCTCCCCTTCATATAGACGACCTCGTCGTGCGAGATGGGCAGAACGAAGTTTTCGGAGAAGGCGTACATCAGGGAGAATGTGATGTCCCTGTGGTGGAACTGGCGGAACCAGGGGTCGAGCTTCAGATAGTGGCACATGTCGTTCATCCAGCCCATGTTCCACTT
>DHMW01000097.1:11578-24146 GCA_002405995.1 Oscillospiraceae bacterium UBA4632 | reverse complement strand
ATGTTCCACTTGAGGTTGAAGCCAAGGCCGCCATCCTCCACCGGGCGCGTGACAAGCGGCCAGGCGGTGGATTCCTCGGCGACCATGAGGGCGCTGGGGTTCACTGCAAAGGCGGTGGTATTGAGCGCGCGCAGGAATTCGATCGCCTCAAGATTCTCCCGCCCGCCGTTCCGGTTCGGCGTCCAGCGCCCGCCGTCCCTGCCGTAATCGAGGTAGAGCATGGACGCGACCGCGTCCACGCGCAGGCCGTCAAGGTGGAACTCTCGCAGCCAGAACGCGGCGGAGGACAAAAGAAAGCTTCTGACCTCGCCTCGGCCGTAGTCAAACACGCGCGTGCCCCAGCCCTCATGCTCGCGCTTGAGCGGATCGGCATACTCGTAGCAGGGCGTGCCGTCAAAGTCGATGAGTCCGTGCTCATCCTTGCAGAAGTGTGCGGGCACCCAGTCGAGGATAACGGAGATCCCCTGCCGGTGCATATGATCGACGAAGTACATGAAGTCCTTCGGCGTGCCGTAGCGCGAGGTGGCGGCGAAGTAGCCGGTGCACTGGTAGCCCCAGGAATCGTCCAGTGGGTATTCCGTCACGGGCATCAGCTCGACGCAGTTGTAGCCAAGCTCCCGCACGTAGGGGGCGAGCTCGCGGGCAAGCGAGCGGTAGTCGTAAAAATCGCCGTTGCCGCGCCGCCGCCATGAGCCGAGATGGACCTCGTAGATATTGAGCGGCTTTTCGTACACGGGATATGCCGCGCGGCTCGCGCGCCAGGTCCGGTCATGCCAGCGGTAGCCGCGCAGATCGTAGAGCTTGCCCGCGCTGCTCGGGCGCGTCTCGGTGTGGAAGGCATAGGGGTCGGTCTTGAAAACAGTCCTCCCCTGCTGGCTTGTGACGGCGTACCGGTAAACGTCGTACTGCCGCAGGCCGGGAACGAACGCCTCCCAGATGCCGTCGCCGGTGCGCCGCATGGGATGGGCGCAGCCGTCCCATCCGCAGAAATCGCCGACGACCGAAACCTGCGCCGCATTCGGCGCCCAGACGCGGAAAACATAGCCCTCCTCCCCGCCTCGGCGCACAGGGTGCGCGCCGAGGTAGCGGTAGGCCTCGCTGTTCGTGCCGCCGTAAAAGGCGGCGGCGTCAAATCGACTGACGGTAGTGTTCATCGCATCTCCTTTGCTCTTTACCATAACACAGCCGGATGGCGCGGCGGGGCGAAAACCGTCGTCCCCGCGCCTTATTCCTCGTCCGGCACGCGCTGCACCGCAGCGCCGCCGAGGCCGAAATCGTCCTCCACGCTCGCCGTATCGCGGCGGAGCATGTTCTCCATCACGCGGATATCGCTGTCGATATCCATCGCCTCGCTGCGGTAGAGATCGTCGAGCTGCTTGTCAAAGCCCTTGACGAGGGCGTCCATCGTCTCCTCGATGCGCTCCTGCGCGCGGGAGAGATTCTCGCCCTCGATGCCCGCCTCCTCAAATTTGGCATAGCTGTCGAGGAGCTTCAGGGTGGTGGGAAGGTAGTAGTTCAGGAACGTCGCCGCCTGCCGCTGCTTTTCGGGGTGCTCCTCCACCTCGCGGAATATCTTGCCTGCGACGGCTTCGAGGTGGTCGATCTTCTCAGAAAGCACGGGGTCGGCGATGCGGTCGTTCGCCGCGCGGATGGCGCGCAGCGCGCCCGCGTAACCCTCGTTTGCTTCTTTCGGCGTAACGTTTTCCTTTTTCGCAGCCGCGTTTGCATAGTCGGCAAAGGCGTCGGCGCTGCGGAAAAAGATGCCGCGCCCGCTGTCGAAGTACGCGCCGGTATCGAGCATTCCCTTTTCGACCATGAATTCAAGGTCGCGCTCCACGGTCCTGCGGCGCTTGCCGGAGACGGCGCACAGCTCGTCGATGCTGATGTAGGCGCGCTCCCCCATCACGGCGAGGTAGCGCGCGATGCGCGCGCTGCGGCGCTTCATGCGCCGGCCGGCAGCAAACATCACAAGGCCGCCGGCAAGAAAGCCTCCGGCGGACAGGATATCCTCGAGCATGTAGGAATACCAGCCGTAGCCGACGATCTCGGCGATCTGCGGAATGAGCGAAACGCCGAACACCGCCATGAGGATGAGGCCGACCGTGGTGAGAATGCGCGCGGTCCTGTCCGAGGACTCGGGCGCACGGGCCATCTTCTTGACGGCCTTTTCCACCTTGTCCTGCCCTCGCGCGGCGGCATTGCCGGCCGCGTTGGGGCTGGTGCTGGTGCGCATCCCGCCGCTGCCGGCGGCGCGGGACGACCGTGCCGGCCTCTTGCGCGGGCTGTCGGACAGCTTGCCCCACAGCGCAAACAGGCCGAGCGGCCACCAGATCATGAACAGCACCGCGATCAGCATCCAGCTGCCGATGTCCGGGTCGCTCTTCTTTTTGGGCTGGGAAGTGCGCGGGCGGAACGAGCCGCTCTCGGGGTCGTATTCAAATTCGTTGCTCATCCATTCTTCTCCTCACAGTTCTCTCTTATCTGCCGCCTTGCCGCGCGCGGCGGGCGCGTTCACGTTCAAAGTCAATGATCTTCGACTTTTTGCCCGTTTCATCCAGGACATACATGCTGTCAAGCTGGGCCTTGAGGTTTGCCTTGACCGAGTCGATATAATCGCGGCGCAGCTGCGCCTGCTCGGCGCGCTCATCGTCGCTCAGCCCGTCAGCCTTTGCCTTGCGCGCCAGCGCGTTGATGCGCGCGATCTTCTCTTCCATCGTCATATGCTCTCTTCTCCTTACAGATAGCGGCGCAGCAAAAGCGCCGTTCTTCCCTTTTTGCTGACTCCGCCGACCTCGGCGATCTCGAATTTGCCGAGGCCGCGGGCAGAGATCACGTCCCCCTCGGCGACGGGCGCGTCGCTTTTGAGCGTTTCGCGGTGGTTGAGCTGCACGCGGCCCGAGGCGACCAGCTCCTGCGCCTTGCCGCGGCTCATGGAAAAGCCGCACGCCGCCACCGCGTCGAGCCGGAGCGTCGAGACCGTGTCACGCAGCTCCTTGACCTTCAGCTCCGGCACGCGGAGCTCAGAAAGGGCGATCTCGCTGACCGAGAGCTTCACCCGGCCCGCGCCCGCCACGTTTTGCAGCAGATACGGCGCAATATCGCGCGAGACGACCAGATCAGCCGAGCCCTCCGCCACCAGAATGTCGCCGAGCGTTTCGCGCGTGACGCCCTGCGCCATCAGCGAGCCGAGAAAATCGCGGTGCGTCAGCGCATCCTCTTTGCGGTACGTGCAGCGCAGCGCCGCCATGTATTCGCTCTCGTCCGCCGCGTCCTGCCAATCGGGCAGGAAAATGAGCATTTTCCGCTCCGCGCGGCCATAGCCGCCGCAGAAGGCGAAGCCGGCGTGGATGGCGGCGGCGTGCAGCAGCTCCTGCGCCGCGCGCTGCCCGGCAGGGCTCAGGAACCCCGTCGCCGCAGGGACATTGCGCTGCGCGCACTGCTCGTACTTATCGAGCACGTGCGCCAGCAGGATGCGCTCGTCCCCGCCGCGCGCGGCGCGGTCCAGAAGCGTTCTCCGGTCCATCAGACGTCTCCGTTCTGCGCGCGCCAGAGCGCGGCGTATTCGCCGTTTTTCGAAAGCAGCTCCTCGTGCGTACCCTGCTCGGCGATGCGCCCGTTTTCGACCACGAGGATGCGGTCCGCCGAGCGGACGGTGGAGAGGCGGTGGGCAATGATGAGCGTGGTGCGCCCGCGGGAAAGCTCGTCGAAGGCGTGCTGGATCTTCACCTCCGTCACGCTGTCGAGCGCGCTGGTCGCCTCGTCCAGAATGAGGATGGGCGGATTCTTGAGGAAAATGCGCGCGATGGACACGCGCTGCTTCTGCCCGCCGGAGAGCATCGTGCCGCGCTCGCCGACGTAAGTGTCGAAGCCCTGCGGCATCGCCATGATGTCGTCGTAGATCTCCGCGCGCTTCGCCGCCTCGACGATCTCCGCATCCGTCGCATCCGGGCGGCCGTAGCGGATATTTTCGCGCACCGTATCGGCAAAGAGGAACACATCCTGCTGCACGATGCCGATGGCGCGGTGCAGCGAGGACTGCGTGAGTGCGCGCACGTCCGTTCCGTCGATGCGGATCGCGCCGCTGCCGACCTCGTAAAAGCGCGGGATGAGCTGGCAGAGCGTCGATTTCCCGCCGCCGCTGGGGCCGACGATGGCGACCGCCTCGCCGGGCGCGACATGGACGCTGACGTCGTGCAGCACGCCGTCGGTCTTTTCCTCCGCATCGTAGGAAAAGCTGACGTGATCGACGTCGATCTCGCCGCGGCAGTCCGTCAGCTCCTTCGCGCCGGGCGCATCCCTGAGCGCCGGCTCCACGCGCATGAGCGCGATGAAGCGCTCCACGCCCGCGAAGCCGCGGGCGAAGATCTCGGAAAAGTTGGCAAGCTTGCGCACGGGATTGATGAACGTCGTGATGTAGAGCGAAAAGGTGATAAGGTCGATGTAATTCATCTCGCCGCGCATAATGAGATAGCCGCCCACCGCGATCACGGAGACGGAGAGCAGCGTCATGAAAAACTCCATCGTGGCGTTGAAAAGCCCCATCTCGTGATGGAACGCGCGCTTGGAGGTCTTGAACTCCTCGTTGGCGGTGTCAAACTTGCCGAGCTCCGTCTGCTCGTTGGCAAAGGCGCGCGCCGTGCGGATGCCGGAGAGCGAGGATTCGATGCCGACGTTGATGGCGGCGGTCTTTCGCTTTTCGCCGCGGGACGCCTCGCTCATCCTGCGGCGGCGGGACATGACGACCGCGAGAAACACCGGCAGGATGCACGCCACGACCAGCGTGAGCCGCCACTCGATGGAAAACATGATACCGAGCGCGCCCGCGATGGTGAGCGTGGAGATCAGCAGGTCCTCGGGGCCGTGGTGGGCAAGCTCCGTGATCTCGAAAAGGTCGCTCGTGAGGCGGCTCATGAGCTGGCCCGTGCGGTTGCGGTCGAAGAAGCTGATGTCCAGCTCCTGCACGTGGGTGAACAGGTCGCGGCGGATATCCGCCTCGACGCGGATGCCGAAGGTATGCCCCCAGTAAGCGATGACATAGTACAGCACGGCGCGCAGCGCGAACGCCGCGAGCATCACCGCCATGACGACGAAAAACGCACGGTATTGCTGCTGCGGCAGCAGGTCGTACATCGACTTGCGCGTGACGAGCGGAAAGGCGAGATCGATGAGCGCCACAACGGTGGCGCAGACCAGATCGAGGATAAACAGCGCACGGTGCGGCTTGAAGTAAGAGAGAAAAATGGCAAGGGGCTTTTTGCTCTGAAAGTCGCGGGTGGTCATAACAGTATGGCTCCTGAAAACACTTATTCGAGGATAATTGTAGCACACAAGGCGCGGGCTTTCAAGGCGGGGCTCCCGCTTTTTTATGGAAAAAAGGAGCGGCCAAAAGACCGCTCCTTTTGTGCTTTTCTTCACTTCACGACACGCACGGTGATCAGCAGCGACGCGCCGCCGGCGCTCGCCGTCACGGTCGTCGTGCCGGTCTTGAGCGGCGAGAGCCCGCCGTCTGCCGAAACGGTCAGCACGCTCGTGTCCGCGGCCGACCAGGTGACGGCGGCGTCCGTGCCGGAGATCGACAGCCGGATGGATTCGCTCAGGCCGATCGTACAGTCAAAGTTCCCGTTGGCGTCCTTCGGCAGCGTGGTGCCGACATTTGTCTTGATGCTCAGCGCCGAAGCGTCCACCGTGGGCGCGGTGGTATCCGGTGTCGTCGTGCCGGGCGTGGTGGTGCTGCCGCCGGGAGTCTGCGCGTTCGGGTCGGGCGCATCGCCGCCGTTTTCATCGGGCACAGCGGGGGCGTCGCCGTTCGGGTCGGTCCCCTCGCCGGACGGCTCGACAGGGTCGGCGTCCGTACCGCCCGGATCAGCCGCGGCGTCATCGTTTGCAGGGGTATTCCTGTCGTCGGTCAGCGCAGAGTCGTTCGCCTTATCGCTGCCGAGCTTTTCCACAAGCCTGTCGCCGAAGAGCGACCAGCTCAAAAGCAGCAGCACCACGGCCAGCACCGCCGCCATCGCGCCGCGGGCGGAATGCGTCTGCTTCCCGTCGGACACGCGGCGGCCGGTCTTTCCGGCCCTGCCGCCCTTTCCGGACGAGCTGTATTTGATCCTGCGGGAGTGATCCCCCTCCTCGCAGAACGGGCATTTACGGTAGCTGGGGGAATATTCTTCGCCGCAGCGCGGGCATTTGATCAGATCCATGCCGCCGCTCCTTTCTCTTGACCATGCAGGGTAATGCCGCCGCGCGGGCAGCGCGCGGCTCTAGCCTTTACATAATACCTGTTTTCTGCCGCCGCGTCAACAGCCGCCGCGCAAAAAATTGGAATATGGCGCCGCTTTCGCTTGCTTTTGCCCGTTCGCCCGCCTATAATGGAGAAAAAGAACGAATCACGGAGGCAGACGCGATGAACACCATTTTTATCGGCATTGCCGGCGGCACCGGCTCCGGCAAGACGACGCTGACCGAGCATCTCAAGCAGCACTTCGGCGATGATATCAGCGTGGTCCACCACGACAGCTACTACCGCTATCAGGACCGTCCCTTCGAGGAGCGCTGCAAGCAGAACTACGACCACCCCGACGCCTTCGAGACCGACCTGATGGTCCGCCAGCTCAGGGAGCTGAAGGACGGCAGGCCCATCCGCTGCCCCGTTTACTCCTACGCAGAGCACCAGCGCACAAGCGAGACGCAGCTCGTGCTGCCGAGCAAGGTCGTGATCGTGGAGGGCATTCTGATCTTCCAGGACCCCACGCTGCGCGAGATGCTGGACATCAAGATCTTTGTCGAGACCGACGCGGACGTGCGCATCCTGCGCCGCGCGCTGCGAGACGTGCGCGACCGCGGCAGGACGCTCGAGAGCGTGATCACGCAGTATCTGACGACCGTCAAGCCCATGCACGAGCAGTTTGTAGAGCCAAGCCGCAAGTATGCCGATATCATCGTGCTCGAGGGCGGGCACAACCTTGTCGCGCTGGACATGATCATGCAGCGCATCGCCGGCCACATCGCGTCGGCGGATTGACGCCGTTTTTCCGGCCGCCGCAAAAAAGCGGAAGCAGCTTTTCGCCGCTTCCGCTTTTTGAATATCCCCTACACGCCCGCGAAATGAAACACCACGCCCACGACGGCGGAAACGCCAATGAACACGATGGGATGCAGGTCCTTTGTGGGCTTGACCCATCGCGTGAAAACGAGCAGCAGCGCCGCAAGGAGCAGGCTCCGCCAGCCGATGGCGCCGTCCCACGAAAAGCGCATGAGCAGCGAGCCGTCCGCCGAGGCGCTGGCAACGCCCGCAAAGACCTGGAGCATCACGCCCGCGCAGGCCGCGGCGATCAGCCCCGTGGACGCCGGGCGCAGCCCGTAAAAGGCGTTTGCGACATATCTGCTGTCGCGGAATCTTGCGAGCATCGCCGCCACGATCAGGATGACGATGATCGAGGGCGTGACCTCGCCGACGGTGGCGACGACCGCGCCGGGAACTCCGCCGACGGTGAAGCCGACATAGGTCGCCATATTGATGCCGACGGGGCCGGGGGTGGACTCGGACACGGCAAGCATATTCATCAGATCCGTCTGCGTGAACCAGCCGGTGGCCTCGCCGATGTTTTTGAGGAACGGGAGCGTTGCCATGCCGCCGCCGATGGCGAAAAGCCCAGTTTTGAAAAACTCCCAGAAAAGACGCAGATACACGCTCACTCCGCCTTCCTCCCTTCCAGATTTTTCAGCACGATGCCGGAGAGCGCCGAGAGCAGCACGAACCACACGGGCGAAACGTTCAGCAGGATGCTGCCCGCCGTCACCAGCACAAAGATCGCCGCCGTGCGCTTATCGACGACGGACTTTTTCAGCAGCTTGACGACGGCGTTGAGGATCAGCACGCACACGCAGACCTGAATGCCCGCAAACGCGTTCTGCACCCAGGCAAGATGCGAGAAGTTGGTGATAAGGCTCGCAAGGACCGTGATGATGACGAGCGAGGGGAACACCACGCCGAGCGTTGCGACGATGCCGCCCAGCGCGCCCTTTTTCTTCTGCCCGACGAAGGTCGCCGTATTGACGGCGATGATGCCGGGCGTGCACTGCCCGATGGCAAAGTAATCCACCAGCTCCTCCTCCGTTGCCCAGCCCTTGCTCTGCACGACCTCGCGCTCCAGGATCGGCAGCATTGCCATGCCGCCGCCGAAGGTCATCACGCCGATCTTGGCAAAGGTAAGAAACAGCTCCCAAAGCATTTTGCATTTCCTCCTATTCTACATACCCGTATAGGCCGCGCACGGACACCTCGCCCGTGCGGATGGTCTCGACCGTTCCGTCCGCGCGGCGGACGACCAGCCCCAGCCCGTCGTCCACATCGAGCGCTGTGACCCGCTCCCTCGCGTCCTGCCAGAGAAGCTGCACCTCGCGCCCGAGCGTGACGCAGCGGCGGCGGTATTCGGCAAGGTAATCGCCGGTGCCGCCCGCCTGCATCGCCGCATAAAGCGCATCCAGCTCCTCGATCATTGCTGCGGCGAGCGCCGCGCGCGGGACGTTTTCCCCCGTTTCGCGCAGGAGCGAGGTCGCGAGCTGCGCGACCTCGCCGTCGAAGTCGCGCTCCGACTGGCTGACGTTCACGCCGATGCCGACAATGACGTATTGCAGCGCGCCGCTCTCGCCCTCAAGGCTCAGCTCGGTGAGGATGCCGCAGAGCTTTTTCCCGTTCAGCACAAGGTCGTTCGTCCATTTGATCTGCGCGTCCGCGCCGCTCACGCGCCGCACCGCGCGGCATACGGCGACAGCCGTAAGCCCCGTGAGCGGCAGCAGCTGCTGCACCGCCAGCCGCGGGCGCAGCAGCACGGAGAGATACACCCCCTTGCCCGCGGCGCTCTGAAAGCTGCGCCCGCGGCGGCCGCGCCCGCCCGTCTGCTCCGCTGCAACAGCCACCGTGCCGTCGGGTGCGCCCTCGAGCGCAATGCGCTTCAGGTAGGCGTTTGTCGAGTCGATCGTGTCGAAGCAGTCGATGCGCCTGCCGACCGTCTCCACCGCTCCCAGCCCGCTGCGCACGGTCTGCTCCGTGAGCGCGTCGGGCAGCGCACGCAGGCAGTAGCCGCGCCCCGTGACGGCATCGATCTCATACCCCTGCGCGCGCAGAGCGGAAATGCTCTTCCAGATGGCGGCGCGCGTGATGCCGAGCGAGGCGCTGATCGCCTCGCCGGAGACGAAGCTCCCCTTCTCGCGCAGCAGCAGCGCCAGGACCGTTTCCTTTCCCATAGCGGCTCTCCCCCGTTACAAAATGTAACCGAAATTGTTACTCTTTTGAAGTTGACAACACACCGCGAATGCCTTACGATTGACATAACATTCCGGTGTCCCGCCGTTTATGGATTGTAACACGGACGGCGGCGGATGTAAACCGTAAGATATCCGGCGCTTTCCCGATTTTCCATTGCAGGAATGTGCCGGCCCTGTGTAAAATCGCCGCGCACAACAATTATTTGACAGGAGCGCCCTTCCGTGAGCTTTGCCGATCTTTCCTTTCTGTTTTATTTTCTGCCCGCGTTTTTCGCGGTCTACTATATCGTCCCCGGCGCATGGAAAAACGGCGTGCTCGTGCTGGGCAGCCTTGCCTTCTACTTTTTCGGTGCGGGGATGCGCGACACGCTGCTGCTGCTCGCCGCCGTGCTCCTGCACTATGCGCTCGCGCGCATGATGGGCGGGCGCGGGCGCGCTGCGCGGCGGCTCCTGCTGCTGCTCGCGCTGGCGGCGGACCTCTACTGCCTGGTCTTTTTCAAGTACGCCGGTTTCCTCCTGGAAAATGTGGGCATACTGACGGGAAAGGATTATCCCGCCGCCGCGCTCACCCTGCCGCTGGGCGTGAGCTTCTACCTCTTTCAGAGCGCGGGGTATCTCATCGACGTGTACCGCGGAGAGGAGGCCGAGCGGAGCCTGATGCGCTACGCCGCCTTCACCCTTGCCTTCCCGCAGCTCGTCATGGGCCCTATCCTGCGCTACCGCGAGTGGCGCGCGCCGCTGCGCGCGCGCACGCTTTCGCGCACGGACGCGGAGCTGGGGTTCGAGCTGTTCTGCCTGGGGCTGTGCTGCAAGGTGCTGCTGGCTGACCAGCTCGCGCCGCTGTGGGCGGCGATCGAGCGCATCGGGTACGAATACATCTCCACCCCGCTGGCGTGGCTGGGCGCGGTGGGCTACAGCCTGCAGCTCTACTTCGACTTTCACGGCTATTCGCTCATGGCGATGGGGCTGGGGCAGATGCTGGGGCTGCCCGTACCGCGCAACTTTGACTCTCCCTACGCCGCGCGCTCGGTGAGCGAGTTCTACCGCCGCTGGCACATCACGCTCGGCACGTGGTTCCGCGACTATGTCTACATCCCGCTCGGCGGCAGCCGCAACGGAAGCGCGCGCACGGCGCTCTCCCTTGCGGTCGTATGGTTCTTCACGGGCCTGTGGCACGGGGCGAGCTGGAATTTTGTCCTCTGGGGCGTGGTGCTGCTGGGCTTCATTCTGCTGGAAAAATTCTGCATCGGCGGCTTTCTCAGGCGTCACGCGCTGCTCTCGCACCTCTATCTGCTGCTCGTCATCCCGCCGACGTGGGTCATCTTCCGCATCACGCGCTTAAAGGACGTCGGCGCGTACTTTACGCGCCTGTTCCCGTTTTTCGGCACGCACAGCGCCGTTTCCTCGCAGGACACGCTCAAGCTGCTTGCATCCTGCTGGTGGCTGCTGCTTTTATCTATCTTCTTCTGTCTGCCGCAGCCGCGCCGCTTTTATGAAACGCACCGCGGCAGCCCGCTCGTTCAGCTCCCGCTGTTTCTGCTCTTCTGGGTGTGCGTGTACTTCATCGCCACCTCGTCGGGCAATGCCTTCCTCTATTCCCATTTCTAAGGAGGCCTTTCATGTCCTCTCGCCCCCTCCTGCTGCTGCCGCTGTGCTTTGTCAGCGCGCTGGCGCTCAATGCCTACGCCGCGCTCGACCCCACCGGCGTGTATCGGGATTATCTTGAAAAACTCGACACTGCGACGCCGCCCGTCGCGGCGATGGCCGCAGCCGCCGCCGACGGCGTGTATCCGTGGAGCGAGCCCAAGGCACCCGAACCGGAGCCCGTTCCCGATCCCAGGCCGCTTCCGGACTCTGAACCGGAACCGGAGCCCGAGCCGCAGCCCGAGCCCGAACCGGAAGAGCCTGACTCTCCATTTACCACGGTGGACGCGAGCTATTTTGACGACGCGCTGTTCATCGGCGACTCGCACACGGACGGCTTCAAGGATTACGCAGGGCTGCCGAACGCCGACTACCTCTGCCACAACGGTCTGACGGTCTGGTCGGCGGCGGGAGATAAGCCCGTCTTTTCGACCGCAGGCGGCAAAAAGACGCTCGCTCAGGCGCTCGCGGACAAGCAGTACGGCAAGATCTATCTGATGCTCGGCATCAACGAGCTGGGCACCGGCACGGCGGAGAGCTGGGCCGAGCAGTACAGGGTGCTGCTCGAGGAGGTGCGCGGGCTGGAGCCGGATGCGATCATCTTCCTGCAGGCGATCTTCCACACGACGCAGGAAAAGTCGGAGACGAGCTACTTCAAAAACGAGACGATCAACGCGCGCAACGCAGAGCTCCAAAAGCTTGCCGACAACGAGACGGTGTTTTACATCGACTGCAATCCCGTTTTTGACGACGGTACCGGCGCGCTGACGGCGGAGTACTCCGGCGACGGCGTCCACGTCAAGGCGGCGTACTATCCGATGTGGCGGGACTATCTTTACCAATTCGGCGTCATAAAATAAAATCGGCAGCAAAGAGGGGACCGCTCGAGAGCAGTCCCCTTTTTTGCGTGTTATTTTCAGTCGTGCTTGACCCTGTAGCCTCGGTTGAGACGCATTTCGAGCGCGTCAAGCTCCTCGTAAAGCTCCGGCGGCACCTTGCCGATCTTCTCATAGTAGGCGCGGGCATCCTCGCACTCCTTGAGCCACAGCTCGCGGTCTACCGAGAGCAGGCGGCGCATATCGTACATGGACATCTCAAGCCCCTCCATGTCGATATCATGGGTGTTCGGCTCGTAGCCGAGCGCGGTCTCCGCCGCGCCGATCTCGTCGTCGGCACGCGAGATGATCCATTGCAGCACGCGCATATTGTCGCCGAAGCCGGGCCAGGCGAAGTGCCCCTCCTCGTCGGTGCGGAACCAGTTGACGTTGAAGATCTTCGGCGGCTTAGGGATCTTCTTGCCCATGTCGAGCCAGTGCTGCCAGTAGTCGCCCATGTGGTAGCCGCAGAACGGCAGCATCGCCATCGGGTCGCGGCGCACGACGCCGACCGTGCCGGTCGCCGCGGCGGTGGTCTCCGACGCCATGATCGAGCCGATGAACACGCCGTGCTGCCAGTCGTAGGACTGGTAGACCAGCGGGGCCGTCTTTGCGCGGCGGCCGCCGAACACGATGGCGCTGATGGGCACGCCCTCGGGATTGTCAAACTCGGGAGAAAGGCAGGGGCAGTTGCGCGCGGGCGCGGTGAAGCGGCTGTTGGGGTGCGCGGCCTTTTCCGGGCTCTGCGGCGTCCAGGGACGGCCGCGCCAGTCGATGGCGCGCGC
>DHMW01000097.1:378-11484 GCA_002405995.1 Oscillospiraceae bacterium UBA4632 | reverse complement strand
GCGACGTTCGTGAAGATCGTGTCCTTATGCGTGGAAATGAGCGCGTTGGGGTTCGACTTCATGGACGTACCCGGCGCGACGCCGAAAAAGCCGTTTTCCGGATTCACCGCCCAGAGCCTGCCGTCCTTGCCGACACGCAGCCAGGCGATATCGTCGCCCACGCACCACACGCGCCAGCCCCAGCGCTGCAGGCCCTCGGGCGGGATCAGCATGGCGAGGTTCGTCTTGCCGCAGGCGGAGGGGAAGGCGGCGGAGATGTACTTGATCTCGCCGCGCGGGTTCTGGATGCCGAGGATGAGCATGTGCTCGGCCATCCACCCCTCCTGACGGCCGAGGTTGGAGGCAATGCGCAGCGCGAAGCACTTCTTGCCCTGGAGCACGTTGCCGCCGTAGTTGGAGTTCATCGAAATGATGGTGTTGTCCTGCGGAAAATGGACGATGTACTTGTTGTTTTTATCGAGATTGCACTGGCAGTGCAGCCCCTTGATAAAACCGGTATCGTCGCCGAGCGCATCGCACACGGCCTTGCCGATACGGGTCATGATATGCATATTCAGGACCACATAGATCGAGTCGGTCAGCTCGAAGCCGTATTTGGCAAACGGCGAGCCGATGATCGACATGGAATAGGGGATGATATACATCGTGCGTCCCTTGTAAGCGCCGTCAGCCAGCGCGTACATGCGCTCGTACATCTCCTTGGGGTCTACCCAGTGGTTGGTGGGGCCGGCGTCCTCTTCCCTTTCGCAGCAGATGAAGGTGCGGTCCTCCACGCGGGCGACGTCGTCGGGGTCGGTGCGGTGGAGATAGCAGCCCGGGAGCTTGTCCGGGTTGAGCTTGATGAGGATGCCCTCCTTGACAGCCTGCTCGCGCAGCGCCTCGAGCTGTTCCTCTTCGCCGGTGATCCAAACGATCTTGTCCGGCTTTGTGATGGCGGTCATTTCGTCGATCCACGACAGGACCGCCTGATTGTTCGTCAAATTCGTCATGTTGCTTTTCCTCGTAGCATTTCACGGCACAATTGATAAAATTTTCGCACCGCGTCTTGTGTGGTGTGCTGTGCCGCTCTTCAGGCGGCAGGGAGCTAACCGATGCACAGGAAAAATGGCTGCTATTGAGTTTGACTCCTTTCTGCCCCCAATTGTAGCAAAAAGTCTTATCAATAACAACCATATGGTTTATCAATTATTTGAATATATTGAGGCGTCCTGTCATAAAAGCGCGGAGATGGCGTCGGAGAGCGCGGCAAACTCGCCGAGCCCCAGCCGCTCGCCGCGGACGGACGCATCAAGTCCGCAGGACGTGACCGCCTGCGTAAGCTGCTCCTTTGTGAGCCGGCTGCCGAACGCCGTCATCAGGCTGTTGACGAGCGTTTTGCGCCGCAGGGCAAAGGCGGCGTACACCACGCGGAAGAAGAACTCCTCGTCCTTTACCTCGACCGGCGGCTGCTTGCGCACAACGGCGCGCAGCACGGCGGAGGTGACCTTCGGCTGCGGCTCAAAGCACTCGCGCGGCACGGTGAAGAGGTATTCCGGCTCCGTGTAGTACTGCATGAAAACGGAGAACGCGCCGTAGGCGCTCGTGCCCGGCGCGGCGCAGAGGCGCTCGGCGACCTCCTTCTGCACCAGCACCGTGATGCTCTCAAAGCACTTCGACTCGATGAGCGCGGTGATGGCGGGGGTCGTGATATTGTAGGGCAGGTTGGCGCACACGATGGGCGTGAGGCCCGCGAGCTTCTCGCGCACGAGCGCGGGGATGTCGGTTTTCAGGATGTCGGCGGACACGACCTCGAAATTGTCAAACCGCGCCATGGTCTCGTCCAGGATCGGCAGCAGCGTCTTATCGAGCTCCACGGCTACGACCCTGCCCGCGCGCTCACAGAGCTCGTGGCTCAGCGCGCCGATGCCGGGGCCGATCTCCAGCACGCCGTTCTGCTCGTTTGCGCGCGAGCTCTCGGCGATCTCACAGGGGATGGCGGGGTCGATCAAAAAATTCTGCCCCATGGACCTGGAAAAATGAAAGCCGTGGCGCTTCAAAAGCGCCTCGATGGCGGCGCGGTCGTTTCGTTCCATGGCCGGTTCCTCTCTTTGCAAAAAGTTGAGATGATTTTACCACGTTTTGCAAAAAAAGAGTAGTAAAACTTTTTTTGCTGTGGTAGAATGCAGAAATCTCAGAGAATGAAGGGGATTTTCATGGAGCTTACACCGCAGGTCCTGCTTGTTGTTCTGCCGCTGGTCTTTCTTGGCGGCTTTGTCGATTCCGTCGCCGGCGGCGGCGGGCTCATCACGCTGCCCGCCTATCTGATGGCCGGCATCCCCGCCCATCTTGCGATGGGGACGAACAAGGTCGTCAACGGCACCGGTACGGCGCTCGCCTCGTTCAAATACTTCCGCGGCGGCAAGGTCCTGCTGCGTCCCGCCGTCGTCTCGGGGATCGGCGCGCTCCTCGGCGCAGCCATCGGCACAAAGATCGCGCTGCTCATCAACGAGGATATTCTGAAGATCATGATGCTCGTCGCCCTGCCCTGCGCGGCGATCCTGCTGATGCTCAAAAAGGACTTCGGCAAGGAGAGCGACGCGCCCGCGCGCGCGTACACGCCGCGGCAGGAGCTGACGCGCGCCGCGCTCATCGGTCTGGGTCTTGGCTGCTACGATGGGCTCATCGGCCCGGGCACGGGCACATTCATGATCATGGCGTTCACGATGGCGCTCTCGATGGACCTCCTGACGGCGTCCGGCTGCGCGAAGATCGCAAACCTCTGCTCCAACGTCGCCTCGGCGGTGCTGTTCATCATCAGCGGCAAGGTCTGGTGGATGCTGGCGCTGCCCGCTGCGGCGTGCAATATGCTGGGCGCTTACTGCGGCGCGCGCTACGCCATGAAGGGCGGCAGCAAGCGCGTACGCGGCATGATCTTCGTCGTGCTGGGACTGCTGTTTCTCAAGATGGGCTATGAGCTGCTGTTCTGAGCGGCGGCGCGGCCTTTTCCGATCACTGTGATAACGGCTCTCATCTTGTGCGTTCCTTTCGGCTTCTGCCGGTAAAACCGTATCGCGCCATCGCAATAAAGAAAATGCTCCGGATGCGCAGCATACGCATCCGGAGCATGTATTTATTGTGCTGTTTGCCAAGCCGCGCCGCTCAGTCGAGCACGTAGGCGACCGCCCTGCGCACGCCGAACTGAATGCACTCGTCATATGAGTCCATATAAAGGTCAAGCTTTTCTCCGCGCATCCCCGTATCCTCGGCATACGCCATGCCGTAGGAAAAGGCGCTGGACTGGACGTCCACATAGAGCCTTGAGCCGAGCGGGAACACGCGCTTATCCACCGCGACCACGCCGCGGCGGACCGTGGTGCCGGTCGCCGTGCAGGTATCCACACCGTCATAGCCGGCAGTGTAGGCGGTGCATCTCACCTCGACCGCCCTGGAAAAATGCAGCGAGTCGCCCGAGGCCATGAGAAGATAGCCGCTGCCGTCGGACTCGTAGACGACGGAGGACACGGTATCGCCGTCCTGCGCCTCGCTCACGCGCGTGCCGAGATAGGCAAGCTCGGCGACCGAGGTGTTGCCGCTCTCCGCCACCGCCTGGCGGGAAACAAGCTGTCCGTCGGCGTAGACGACCTCATAGGTGACCTCGCGCACGCCGTCGATGCCCTGCTGCACGACCTGCGTTTCGCCCTTGGGCAGGCGCCCGGTGGGCGTATAGATCGTGGTGTGCTCTGCGGGCTCGCTCGCAGTCTCGTAATAGGTGATGTCGGTATCGACGGTGACGGCGACCTCCTCGCCGGACACATCGACGAGCACCAGCTCGAGCGGGCTGACCGAGATCTGCAGGCGGCGCAGCAGATCGCTGACGCTCTCGCCGGAGCGCGTGGTGGCGTACTCGACCGCGTCTCCGTGCGTCACTGTCACCTTTTCGCCCGCAGGCAGCGCGACCTCAACGTCCGCGCTCTGCGCGCCGGTGACGATGACGCGCTCTGCGGGGATCGCCGTGTCCGCATCCAGCACGCTTACCGTGTCGCCGCTGGCGAGCAGGTAAAGCGCATCGGCGCGAAGCTCCGGCGAGCCGTTCAGCATCAGCAGCGCGGCAAAGAGCGCCAGGAAAAGCGCCCGGCGGCAGCGCTGGCGGCTGAAGCCATGTTTCAAAAATGTTTGCATTTGATACTCCTTTTTTCGCGGCGGAAAGCCGCCGCAGCCTTGCGCGCAGGGCGCGCTGCTCCGGAAAAAGATTACAATTTGTAACTTTTCCAAAACATTCTGGCAGTATACCCCGCAAAAAAGGATTTGTCAAGTTTTTGCTGTCGAGCGCCGTTTCGTTCGCAGTATTCTTCAATTTTAGTCATTTTTCGAACAATTTTCAGATAAACGCAGAGGAGCAGCGGCACAGAGCGCCACTGCTCCAATATTATGTCAAGTATCGCTACTGCGCGTCCGCCCAGCCGCAGCGCGCCGTTTCCGCAAAGAAGCGCATTGCCGGAGCAGGATATTCCCCCACTGCCGTCTCCCCCGTCAGGAGCAGATACTGCGCGCCGCTGCGCGCGGCATGGTACACGTCCATAACCTCCGCGCGCGTCGGAACGGCGGCATGCAGCATGGAATGCAGCATCTGCGTGGACACCATGAACGCCCGCCCCGCCGCGCGGCACCGCTGCATGATGCGCTCCTGCGCGCGCGGCAGCTCCCACAGCGGCATCGCGTTGCCGAGATCGCCGCGGGCGATGACGACGACATCGCAGGATGCCATTATCTCATCTAATTTATGTAAACCCGTCTGATTCTCGATCTTTGCAAAAATCAGCAGATCTCCGGCGTTTTCCTCCCGCAGCGCGGCGCGCACGGCAAGGACGTCCTCCCCGCCCCGCACAAAGGGCTGCATCACGCCGGTCACGCCGAAGCGCGGCGCCTGCCGCAGGTTTTCGCGGTCCTGCTCCGTCAGCGCGGGCGCGGGCAGCTCCCGTCCCGCGATGGCGAGGCTCTTGCGCGGCAGAAGCACGCCGCCGCGCGCCACGCGGCAGAGCGCGCGCGGCGCGTCCAGCACGGTCAGCGCAAGCTGTCCGTCGTCCAGCAGCAGCGTGTCTCCGTCTGCGATATGCTCCGGCACACACGGCGGCACGGGGAAGCGTTCGCCAAGCGTCAGCAGCTCCCCTTCCGCAAGCGCCAGCGGCTCCGCAAGCGCGCCGATGCGCAGCTCAGGTCCCTGCAGATCGATCACAAGGTCGCTCTGCACGCCCTCCCGCGCGGCAGCGCGGAACATTGCGTCGATCCACGGCGCGCTGCCGGGCAGCGTGCTGTGGGACAGGTTCAGCCGCATCCCGCGCATCCCCGCGGCGAACATCGCGCGCAGCGTATCCTCCCGCGCGCAGGCGGGGCCGAGCGTGCCGTAAAGCTTTCCTGTCATTGCTGCTCCTCCTCATGAAAATGGCGGTAGACCGACTCCGCGGCATCGCGCGGCAGCACGCGCAGGAGCGCAGGAAGCTCCGCCTCGCGGATCGCCTTCACGCTGCCGAACGCCTTGCGCAGCGCCTGCGCGCGCACCTTGCCGACGCCCGGGATGCCGTCGAGCGCCGAGCGGGTCGAGGACTTCGAATGGCTCTCGTGGTGGAACGTGATGGCGAAGCGGTGCGTCTCCTCCTGGATCTGGCCGATCAGGGCAAAGACGTTCGGCGCGGCGTGCAGGTCGATCTCGCGGCCCTGCGCGGTGACGAGCGCGCGCGTGCGGTGGCGGTCGTCCTTGACCATGCCGAAGATCGGCACGCGCACGTGCATCCTGGCGCACACGCGCTCGGCAACGCCCGCGTGCGTGATGCCGCCGTCGATGAGCATGACATCCGGCAGGGGGCTGAACTTTTCGTCCCCATCGAGATAACGCTGGATGCGCCGCGTGAGCACCTCCTCCATGGATGCGTAGTCGTCGGGGTGGGCTGACAGGCTCCTGATCTTGAATCTCCGGTAGGCGCTCTTTTTCGGCTTTGCGCCCTCATAGACGACCATGGACGCGACAATGTCGCTCGCGCCGGTGTTCGAGATATCGTAGGATTCCATGCGCCTCGGCGTTTCCGAAAGCGAGAGCATTCCCGCAAGCTGCGTCAGCGTACGGTTCTCGCGCTCCTGCGCGGTCGTCACGCGCTCGACATCCTCGCGCGCGTTGCGCTGCGCCATGGCAAGAAGCTCCGCCTTCTCGCCCCGCTGGGGGACGTGGAGCGTCACCTTGCGGCCCGCGCGCCCGGTCAGGATCTGCGTGAGCTCGTCCGCGCCCTCGATCTCGCAGGGCAGGAGAATTTCGCGCGGCAGCACGCTCTTATTGAGGTAATACTGCGGCAGCAGCGCCGACAGGATCATCTGCTCGCTCTCGTCCTGCGGCGCGGTGAAGATGTTCAGATCGCGCCCCGTCACGCTGCCGCCCTCGATATGCAGCACGGCGCTGCCGCATTTGAGCGCGCCGCGGTAAACGCCCCAGATGTCGGTGTCGGCGCAGATGCCGGCGATGACCTTCTGGCGCTTGCCCAGCACTTCGATGGCGCGGATGCGGTCGCGCAGCGCCGCCGCCTGCTCAAAGTGCAGCGCCGCAGCCTCCCGCTCCATCTCCTCGCGCAGCGCGCGGGTGAGCCTGCGGTAGTGGCCGTTCAGCAGCTCCTCGGCCTGCCCAATGCGGCGCAGATACTCCTCCTCGTCCGGCGTGCCGCGGCAGAAGGCGTCGCAGCGCCCCATGTGGTGGTTGAGGCAGGGGCGCTCCTTGCCGATGTCGCGCGGGAAGGAGCGGCTGCAGGTCGGCAGGCGGAAGGCGGCGCAGACGGCGTCGATCGCCGCGCGCGTCTCGCTCCGTCCGCCGAAGGGGCCGAAGTAGAGCGCGTTGTCGTCCGCGGGCCTGCCGACCATCGTAAAGCGCGGATAGCGCTCCGTGCCGAGGCGCACAAAGGGATAGCCCTTGTCATCCTTCAAGAGGATATTGTAGCGCGGCATGTGCTGCTTGATCAGCGAGTTTTCCAGGATCAGCGCCTCAAATTCGCTGGAAACAAAAATGGTGTCGAAGTGATCGACCTGCGCGACCATGCGGCGCGTCTTTTCGTTGTGGGAGGAATTTTCCTGAAAGTACTGGCTGACGCGGTTTTTGAGTTTTTTTGCCTTGCCGACATAGATGACGCAGCCGGTCTTATCCATCATCAGGTAGACCCCCGGTGCAAGCGGCAGATCATTCGCCTTGTCCAGCAGCTCCTGCTTGGTCATGCGCCCCCCCTCCTTTCATCCGGATATGGAAAAAGGCGGCTTCTGCAAGCCGCCTTTCCTGATCTTCTTTTTATTCGCCGAAATTGTTGGAAATCAGCTCGCACAGGGCGGTGACCGCTTCCTTTTCATCCGCGCCGTCAGCCAGCAGGGTAATGGTCGTGCCCTTGACGATCCCGAGGGATAACACGCCCAGCAAGCTCTTGGCGTTCACGCGGCGCTCGTCCTTTTCCAGCCAGATGCCGCTTTTGAACTCGTTCGCCTTCTGGATAAAGAACGTGGCCGGACGCGCATGCAGACCTACTTCATTGTTGATCGTAACATTCTGAGTATACATCGTTACTTCTCCCTCTCCAAAAAATCTTTCGGACTGTACCATATCATATACCATTCAGCCGCGGTTCGTCAATGTCATTTTTCCCGAAATCTGACGGATTTGTCAAAAAACACAGACATATCGCCCTGCAAGGGTGTCATTTATTTCAATTCGACTACGGTCACGCCCGCTTCCCCTTCGCCGAAATTACCGAGGCGGAAGCTCTTGACCGCCTTGTTCCGCCGCAAGCACGCGTGCACCGCCTTGCGCAGCGCGCCCGTGCCCTTGCCGTGGATGATGGTCACCGTTTCCAGATGTGCCATGACAGCGGAGTCGATGTAGCTTTCCAGCACGCTCTCGGCCTCCAGCGTCTCCATGCCTCGGATATCCAGCTCGCGCGCGGCGGACGCCGTGCGCAGGATGCGCTGGGAGGGTGCGAACTGCGCGGGTTTCTTTGCCGCCGCGGCGCGCTCGGCGTCCTCGATCAGGCGCACCTCGTCCGCCTTGACCTTCATCTGCAAAACACCTGCCCTGAGCGTCAGCGTGCCGTCCTTGACGGCGGTGACCTCGGCCTGCCGCTTCGTGCCGGGGATCTCGACAAGGTCGCCGGTCCGGATGGGGCGGGACGGCTTGGGAATTGGCTCCTGGCTTTCATCGCGCACGCCGACCGACTCGCGCGCTTTCTTAAGGCCATGCATGATCTCGGCACGTTTGGCGTTCATCTGCTGCGCGTCGAGCTTTTTCTGCTCCCTGCGCAGCGCGTCCAGCTCACGGAAGGTCTCGTCCGCGGCGGATCTCGCCTCGGCCAGCAGGCGCTTTGCCTCGGCTTCGCCGCGGCTCCTCGCGTTTTCCTTTGCCTTTTCCATCTGCGCGCGGAACTCGCGCGCCTTTCGCGCATCCTCCTCGCGCTGCTGATAGAGCCGGTCGAGCTCCGCCTTTTCCTTTTCCAATTGCTGCCGCTTCTGCTCCAGCTGCGTCAGCACATCCTCAAAGCGGATGCTCTCGCTGTCCATCTGCGCCTTTGCCCTGTCGATCACAGGCTCGGGAAGCCCCAGGCGTTTCGAGATGGCAAAGGCATTCGATTTGCCGGGAATGCCGATGAGCAGCCTGTAGGTCGGACAGAGGGTCTCCACGTCGAACTCGCAGCTCGCATTTTCCACGCCCGCGGTCGTCATAGCGAAGGTCTTGAGCTCGGCGTAATGCGTCGTCGCGGCGACCTTCGCCCCCTGCGCCCTCGCCTGCTCGATGACGGCGATGGCCAGCGCCGCGCCCTCAACGGGGTCTGTGCCCGCACCCAGCTCGTCAAAGAGGATCAGGCTGCGCCCGTCTGCCTCGTCCAGGATCTGCACGATATTCCTCATATGCGCCGAAAACGTTGACAGGCTCTGCTCGATGCTCTGCTCGTCGCCGATATCGGCCAGAACGGATGTGAAAACGCTCACGGCGCTGCGGTCGCCGCAGGGGATGTGCAGGCCGCACTGCGCCATCAGGCAGATAAGCCCCAGCGTCTTGAGGCTCACCGTCTTGCCGCCGGTGTTGGGGCCAGTGATGACGAGCGTATCAAAGCTGCGCCCCAGCTCAATGTCGATGGGCACGGCCTTCGCCGGGTCAAGCAGCGGGTGGCGCGCATGGCGCAGGTATACGCTGCCGTCCTTTTTCAGCTCCGGCCGCATGGCGTTCATCTCATAGCTCAGCTCGCCGCGGGCAAAGATGAGGTCAAGGCGCACCAGCAGGTCATAATCCCACAGGATATCGCGGCTGAAGCCGGCTGCCTCGCCCGAGAGGGCGTAGAGGATGCGGTCGATCTCCTTTTCCTCCTTCGCCTCCAGCTCCTTGAGCTCGTTATTGGCCTGCACCACGCCCATCGGCTCGACGAAAAGCGTCGCGCCGCTCGAGGACGTGTCGTGCACAAGGCCCGGCAGTTCGCCGCGGCACTCCGCCTTCACCGGCACGACGAAGCGCCCGCCGCGCTGCGTGATCAGCGCGTCCTGCAAAACGCTGCGGTAGCTCGGCGAGGAGATGATGCGCTGGAGGATCTGGCGGCCCTTGGCCGCCGCCGCGCGCTTGTGGCGGCGGATCTCGGCGAGCTCGGCGGACGCCGTATCGGCGATCTCGTTTTCATCCAGGATGGCGCTTGTGATCTTCTCCTCAAGGAAATTGTTGGGATGGACGGCAAGGAACAGTTTATCGATGGCCGTTCCCTCGCCATCCTCCTTATAGTAGTCGCGCACGCGGCGCGCGTTGGCGAGCAGACCCGCAATATCAAGCAGCTCGCGCGTGTTGAGCATACCGCCGCGCTCGGCGCGGCCCAGCGCCTCTGCCACGGGCTTCACACCCGCGAACGTCGGGCTGCCGCGCAGCAGGATCATTTTGCGCGCGGCGTCCGTCTCGTCAAGCAGGCGGCTGACCTCGCCGTAGTCGTCCGACGGCGTCAGCTTGCGCGCACGCTCCTTCGCCTCCGCGCTGACCGCGTGGCGCTCGAGCATCGCAAGCAGGCGCGGCAGCTCCAGCACGCGGATGGATTTTTCAAACAACTCACTCATAGTCTTCTCCGAATATTCGATTCCGATTCGTATTTTCTTCGACACATATCGCGTTCAGTTATCAGCTTTCATGCTTTTGTAGAAGTCCAGCGTTTTGAACCGGCGTTCAAGCTGGATCCGGGCAAACGCCTCGCACGCGGCGGCAAAGCGCTTCTCCGTCTCGCCCGAAAGCGCAAACGACAGCATCCGCTTCGGCTCCGACAGCAGCACATGGCGCATCGCCGCGAACGAGCCGGCATCCAGCGCGCAAAGCTCCTCCGCGCCGCGCGGCGCGTGCTCCGCGCACAGCAGCACGCCCTGCCGTGCGTCGAACACCGGCGCTTTTGGGTTGTGCGCGCCGCAGACGGCGCAGCCGTCGAGCAGCGGCTCGTAGCCCGAGAGCGCAAGCAGCTTCAGCTCGAACGCCGCCTTGACGATGCACTGCGGCTTGTGAAGCTCGCTGAGCGCGTAGAGCGCGTTGAGCAGCAGCGACAGGATCTCCGGCGACGGCTCGTCCTCCGCTGTGACGCATTCGGCCATCTCGGCGAAGTAGGACGCAAGGGAGAGAAGCTCCACATCCTGCCGCACGCCGTCAAACAGCGTGATGGTGGACGCCTCGTCAAGATAGTACCAGCTCCCGCGCTGATAGAGCACCAGCTCGGAAAACGCCAGCAGCTCGCAGCCCGCCGCGATGCGGCTCGTCCTGCGCCGCGCGCCGCGCGCCACGGCGGAGACTCTGCCGAGCGCATCGGTCAGGAGCGTCAGTATGTAATCGCTCTCCTTCGTCGGCGTAGCGCGGAGAACGATGCCCTTTGTCACGATCTTTTCTGCCATGCCGCATCCTCTCGAGTCTTTTCCTGTGCCGCCAGATAGAACTCCGGCGCGCCGGTCTGCATAAAAAGCGCAAAATAACCGTTATCCATATATCTCACCCCGCGTTTAGCATGGGGAAAAGCGCGGGGAATATGGCTGGAAATTTTTTTACTGCCCGTCGTAACCGAACGAGCGGATATAATTCATGTTGTCTCTCCAGTTTTCCTTGACCTT
>DHMW01000097.1:0-316 GCA_002405995.1 Oscillospiraceae bacterium UBA4632 | reverse complement strand
ACCCAGGTCTCAAGGTAGACCTTCGTGCCCATAAAGCGTTCGATGTCCTGCCGCGCTTCGGTCGAGATCTTCTTGAGCATCGCGCCGTTTTTGCCGATGATGATGCCCTTGTGGCTCGCCTTTTCGCAGTAGATGGTCGCATCGGCCTCGATGACCTCGTCGTCGCGCTCGATGAAGCGCGTGATCTCGACCGCCGTGCCGTGCGGGATCTCCTTATCGAGGTTGCGCAGCAGCTTTTCGCGCACGATCTCCGCAACGACCTGACGGTCGGGCTGGTCGGTCGTCATGCCGTCGGGGAAGAGCTGCGGGCCCTCGG
>DHMW01000090.1 GCA_002405995.1 Oscillospiraceae bacterium UBA4632 | reverse complement strand
AGAAGTTGTCCTCCTTGCCGAACTTGAAGATGCGGTCTTCGGGAATGCCGATCTCCTCGTGCCAGATGCGGAACGCCTCGTCATCGGCGGGCGTGGTCTCGTTGCCCTCGAACACGGAAGGATAGAGGCGGTCTGGGTCAAGGCCGACCCACTCAGGGCTCGTCAGGAACTCCCACGCCCAGTGGATGGCTTCCTTTTTGAAATAATCGCCGAACGAGAAGTTGCCGAGCATTTCGAAGTACGTGCCGTGGCGCGCGGTGTGGCCGATGTTATCGATATCGCCGGTACGGATGCATTTCTGGCAGGTGGTCACGCGGTGGCGCGGCGGCTCCTGCTCGCCGGTGAAAAACGGCTTCATCGGCGCCATACCGGAGTTGATGAGCAGCAGCGACGCGTCGTTCTGCGGGATCAGGGAAAAGCTGGGCAGGCGCAGATGGCCTTTCGTCTCAAAAAAGTGCAGGAACATTTCCCGCAGCTCGTTGAGACCGTAATACTTGGGCTGGGACATGGTGTTGGTTCTCCTTTTATCGTAAAATTTATTGTTGTTCGTTCTGTGCCTTCAGGTATGCGCTTAAATTCTCGAGCTCGCGGTCGAGATTGCGGTAAAACTGCGTGACGTGCCAGCCGTCGCACAGCGCGTGGTTGATGAAAAGCGACATCGGCAGCATCATGCGTCCGTTTTCCTCACGGTATTTTCCCCAGGCAAAGCGAGGGTTGCTGTCATCCGCCCCGGCGGACGGCTCCTTGATCTGCGTGTAGTAGAGCCATGGCACGCAGGAGACGAAGAAATTCGCCAGCACGTCGCCGTCCTCGGTCAGCGTGCCGCGCTCAAGCGTCTCTTTTTGACGCCGCTTGCCCTCGGCGACAAACTTTTCGTAAGAGGACAGATCGTCTTCGAGCAGGCAGTAGACGTAAACGCCCATGCCGTCCGGCTTCATCACAGTGTAGGACGGGTCGCAGTGGTCGTACTCGACGACCTGTCCGTCCGGCAGTAATCTCCGCCGCAGCTCGGGCACGGCGTTCGCCGCGCGCATCACCGCATAAAGGAAACTCAGGAAAAACGGACGCCCGTGCAGGGCTGCAAGCAGCCCGGTGATGTCCACCGGCACGGTGATGCCCGCCCAGGGGTCAGGCATCGTGCGGAAGTATTCAAACTGGCCGCAGCGTGCATCCTTCGTCATATCAACGATCCTTCTTGCCATCTATTTCCTCCTTACATCCAGACCGATCAGTTCCATGTCCGTATCGAATGCAATGCGGAACATGACCACCTTGGAGCCGTATTTTGCGCGGAGCACGGCGATGCCGTGCGGCTCGATGCCCTTTTTCGTCACGCCCGTCGCCATGGAATCTGTCACCTTTTTGTACTCGTCCAGCCCCTCAGTCGCATCGGCCATCATCTCTTCGATGGCCGCCGCGCTCGTCTGGCTGCGCACATCCTCGCGCAGCAGCCCGTAAACGCCGTCGTAATCGCCGTCCACCAGCTTCGCCGTCACCTTGAGCCCCTCGTCCACGACCTTGTCCTCGTCCATACCGTCCGGCAGCCTGCTGCCGCAGCCGCTGAGCGCAAACACAAGCAGCAGCGCGAGCGCCGCAGGCAGGCATAGCTTTCCTCTCATGCTTTGCATCCTTTCCAAAAAAAGAAAGCCCACCGTCCCTTCCATAGGGGCGAAGGCTTCACACTTCACGGTACCACCCTAATTATCCCTCCGCACGGGAAGGCATCTTAGCCGTCCGGTAACGGGGACGAGGCGTTCCGCTCCTCGCGGACAGCTCCGAAGCGGCTGCCCCGCACCGCCTGCCGAGGGCTTGCACCACTTCCCTCTCGCTGTAGGCCCGTATGCGGAGCTGACTTCATCATCGCGTTTTGCTGTGGTTTATTATAGCGGAATTTCCGTTTTTGTCAAGCGCAGGCTTGCGTTCCGGCTAAAATTGGCATATACTGCTGTCGTTTGAGGGAGAAAAGAGGTTATGATCATGAAACGTTCCCGCTCCGGCTATGTCTATATCGTTCTCTGCGCCGTGATATTCAGCACGATGGAGGTCATGCTCAAGACTGTGCACGGCGTATTCGCGCCCATGCAGATCACCTGTCTGCGCTTTCTCATCGGCGGCGTGCTGCTCATCCCCTTCGCCGCGCGCTCGATCAAAAAGAAAAACGCTGCGCTGCGCGCAAGGGACGCAGGCTTTTTCGCGCTTTCCGGATTCCTGTGCGTTGTGGTCGCAATGTCGTTCTACCAGATGTCCGTCACCTATACGCGCGCGTCGGTCGTGGCGGTCATCTTCTCGTGCAACCCGATCTTCGTCACGGTGCTGGCGCACTTCGTGCTGCATGAGGATATCCGTAAAAATCATATCGCCGCGCTCGTTCTTGAGCTGCTGGCGGCGCTTATCATCATCGATCCGCTGCACGCCGCGCTGGACCCGACCGGCGCGCTGCTCGCGATCACGGCGGCAGCCATGTTCGCGCTCTACAGCGTGGTCGGCAAAAAGCGCACGCCGCGCTTCGGCGGCATCGCCGTCACATGCCTGAGCTTTCTCTTCGGCGCGTCAGAGCTGCTCGTGCTGCTGCTCTTCGGCCGCACGGCGGCGGGCTCCTCGTTCTACCGCGCGCTCGGGCTGAACATCTTTGCAGACGTACCGCTGCTTGAAAATATCCCCGCCTCCGCTCTGCCCGCGTTTCTTTATATCTGCGTGGTCGTCTCCGCGGGCGGCTTTGTCTGCCATATGATGGCGATGGAAAAGACGTCCGCGCAGGAGGCGTCGCTCATTTTCTTCTTAAAGCCCATTTTAGCGCCGATTTTCGCGTTCCTTTTTCTCAGGGAGGAGATCCCGCTCAATATGATCGTCGGCATTCTCTGCTTTCTGACCGGATCGCTGTGCGCGATCCTGCCGGGGCTTCTCGCCCAGCGCAAGGCGGCAAAAGCGCAGCAGTAAGGCGCAGATCAGCAGCAAGGGGAGATATTCCTTTTTCGGAATATCTCCCCCACCTTTTGCGTCCCCGCAGGTGCAGGCAGCGCTTTCTGCGATTCAATCCCCCGCGCTGAGCGAGACCGCGTGCCGGACAAAGCTCATCGGCGGCACGCGCTGCGGCAGCTTCATCTTAAATACCGTCTGCGGCGTGCGCGGCTCGTAGAGCGCAAAGCCCTCGCTATCCTCCATTACGGGCGCGGTCATCGTGAATGGGCGGCAATCGGGGCCGACAAGCTCGATCTCATCGCCGGCTGCAAACTTGTTGCGCAGCGAAAGCACCGCGTTGCCCTCCTGATCGCAGTCCGTCACGACCGCACAGACCTGCCAGTCGCGGATATAGCGCGAATTGTCGTAATACTGCCCGGGCTGTCCGTAGTAAAAGCCGGTCGAGTAGTGCCGGTGGCTGACATGCTCCACCTCGTCGCGCCAGACGGGGTCGATCCCTCTTCCTGCGGCGATATCGTCAAGCACATGGCGGTACGCGCCCGTGACGATGGCGGCATAGTAGGCCGACTTCGCGCGGCCCTCGATCTTGATGCAGTCGATGCCCGCGTCCATGATGTCGTCCAGATGATCGATCATGCACATGTCGCGCGAGTTCATGATGTAGGTCCCCTTTTCATCCTCGAA
>DHMW01000108.1:6372-7704 GCA_002405995.1 Oscillospiraceae bacterium UBA4632 | reverse complement strand
GGCCTTGACCAGATCAAGCGCTTCCGCGAGCACTATGACCACCTGATCTGGCTCAATCCCGAGGAGCCCCCGCGCTGGGGCGGCTACTGGGGCGAGAGCTACGGCTATATCGCCAAGGCTGTGGATATGTATCCGCTGACGGTGGACGGACTGGAGAGCGGCATGAAAAAGCTGCTGGTCAATCGCTGACGCTCCGGCAGGAAGGCTTTGTGCAAGGGCTGCGCGAAGGCGGCAGGGGCGTGTATGACAAAAAAACTCCGACGTGCGGAACGTCGGAGTTTTGCCGTTTTATGCCGCAGGCACAGTGAACGCATTGGCCGGCACCCCGAAAAGAGGAAGGGCGGCGGCTGGATCAGGCGCGCCGCTTTTGCTATTCTGCTTCCAGCTGAAAGACCGATGGGTAAATTTGCCCGTCTTTGAACTCGAGCACGCCGTAGGTCGGGCGGCGGGGATCGCCGATCGAGCCGGGGTTCATCAGCATCGGCCGCGACGCCGCGTCCACGAGCGGCACATGCGTGTGGCCGAAGAGCAGAATGTCGGCGTTCATCTCCAGCGCACGGTACTGCGCGCGGAGAAGTCCGGACTTCACCCCGAGCGTGTGCCCGTGCGCGATGAGCACGCGGTGATCGCCCAGGATCAGCACGCGCTCGAGGGCTTCGAAGCGTCCGAAATCGCAGTTGCCGGGGACCTGCTCAAGCGGCAGGCGGGGATAGAGCTGATGCAATTCTTCGGCGTCGCGCCAGCAGTCGCCGAGGTGGAGGATGCCGTGCGGCTTCACAAGCTCGACGGCGCGTACCATGTTGTCCACATTGCCGTGCGAGTCGGACAGTACCAGGTATTTCATATCGCTCACAGGAACTTGTCGAGCTCGCGCTCGACCTCCGGCATTTTCCTGACCTGCGGCTTGTCGATGCGATAGCCGCCCTTGACGACCATGTCGAGCTCGCGCAGGGCGCTCAGGTCCTGAAGCGGGTCGTTTGCGCAGACGATCAGGTCGGCCTGCTTGCCCGCCTCGATGCTGCCGGTCAGATCGCCGATGCCCGCGAGCCGGGCGTTGCGCTTCGTCGCACTGTAGAGTGCGAACGCGGGCGTCACGCCGCAGTATTTGACAAAATAATGCAGCTCGCGCCACATGTCGTAATGCGTGATGTACGGGCAGCCGACGTCTGTGCCGAGACCGACCGGCACGCCCGCGGCGAGGTTTGCCCTCGCGAGCGCGACGATGCCATCAAAGACGATCCTGCCGTTTTCCTGCTGCTCATACGTTGCGTGCGAAATGCTGCGGTCGAAGAGCGCGTAGGGAAGCGCCGGGGAGATGGTCGAGATCTGGAA
>DHMW01000108.1:0-6275 GCA_002405995.1 Oscillospiraceae bacterium UBA4632 | reverse complement strand
GGCTGCGCGCCGTGCTCGATGGAGTCCACGCCGTTTTGCAGCGCGACCATCACGCCCTCTGGGCTCTCGACGTGCGCTGCGACGAGCATGCCGAGCGAATGTGCCTTATCGCACGCGGCCTTGACAAGCTCGGGCTGCATGCGCAGCACGCCCGGCTCTCCCACGACCTCGGCGTCCAGCACGCCGCCGGTGATCATCAGCTTGATGAGGTCGGGCTTGTCCGCGGCGATCTTCTCAACGAGCGCCGCCGCTTCCTCGGCGGAGTGCGCCTCATAGGCGAGCGAGCCCGCCATGTGCCCGCCGGGGACAGAGATCGCCATGTTCGACGCCAGCACGCGCGGGGCAAGAATTTTGCCCGCCGCGGCAAGGCCGCGGATGACGGTGTCGTAGTTTGCCACGCCGCCGACGGTGCGGATGGTCGTGACGCCGGAGAGCAGCTCGGTCTTGGCGTAGCCCTCGCACATGCTGATGCCGACCTTGTTGGCCAGCGCGCAGGAGGTGATGAGCTTCACGAGCTTTTTCGGGTCGCTCGCTTTCTTCCTCGGCTTGCCTGAGGCGGGCAGGTGCACGTGCATATTGATCAGTCCCGGCAGCACGAACCTCCCGCCGAGGTCGATCGCTTCATAGCCCGCGGGGATGTGCTGCGCATCCGCGATCTCGGAGATCGTATCGCCGTCGATGCAGACGGCTCTGCCCACCTGCGGCTCCATGTGCTCGGAGCCGTCGAGGAGGGTGCAGTTGGTCAGCGCGTATTTCTTGTCGTTCAGATACATCTTGCTCCGCCTTTCTTTTTCAGCCCAGCGCCTTTGTGCGCTCGACGGCGGCGTCCACCGCGTCGATACAGGCGGCGCGGAAGCTGTGCCGCTCCAGCGCGGCGACGCCCGCGATGGTGCTGCCGCCGGGGCTGCACACCTCGTCCTTGAGCGCGCCGGGGTGCTTGCCGCTGCGCAGCACCATTTCTGCGCTGCCGAGCAGCATCTGGGCGGCGTACTGCATTGCCTTTGCGCGCGGCAGCCCGTTTTTTACGCCGCCGTCCGCCAGCGCCTCGATAAACAGGTAGGCGTAGGCGGGGCCGCAGCCGGAGACGGCGCTTGCCGCGTCGATCAGGTGCTCGGGCAGCTCATCGACCGCGCCGGAGAAGGACAAAAGCGCCTTGAAGGCGTCGAGATCCAGGGGCGTGACGTTCTGGTTGGCGCAGAAAAGCACCAGTCCCTGGCCGACGGAGCAGGGAGTGTTGGGCATGATGCGGATGATCTTCCTGTCCGCGCCGAGCAGCGCTTCCAGCCGGGCAAGGCTCGTGCCGGCAAGCATCGAGACGAAGATGCCCTGCGAGGCGGCAGGGTTTTCCTTCAGCGGAGCGAGCGCGGGCTCAAGCATCTGCGGCTTGACGCCGAGAAAAACAAAGCGGCTGGACGCGAGAATGGCGGCGGGCGTCTCCGCCGTGCAGCCGAGCCGCTGCGCCGCAGCGGCGGAGCGGGCGGGGGTGCTGCACGCCACGGCGACCGCGCCGCCGGAGACTGCCTTTGCCGCGGCAAGGGCGAGCGCGCCGCCCATGCTGCCAGCGCCGATAAAGCCTGCCTGATAAAATGCCATGAAAATCTCCTCCTTACCGGATCTGTCCGTTTCCGGTGATGATGTATTTGTAGGTGCTCAGCTCATCGAGCCCCATGGGGCCGCGCGCGTGGAGCTTCTGTGTGGAGATGCCCATCTCGCAGCCGAGACCGAACTCGCCGCCGTCGGTGAAGCGGGTGGAGACGTTGACGTACACCGCCGCGCTGTCGATCTCGTCAACAAAGCGGTCCGCTGCGGCGGCATCCTCTGTGACGATGCAGTCGCTGTGGTGGGTGGAGTGGCGCTGGATGTGCGCGATGGCGGCGTCCAGATCGTCCACGACCGCAACGGCAAGGATGTAGTCCAGAAATTCCGTGTCGAAGTCGCGCTCCACCGCCGTTGTGCCGGGGATGATCTCCGCCGCAGCCGCATCGAGCCGCAGCTCGACGGGGGTGAGTCCTGCGCTTTCGCGCGCATCGACGAGCGCGGCTTTGAGCCTGGGCAGAAATTCCCCTGCAATATCGCGGTGGACCAGGCAGACCTCCTCGGCGTTGCAGACGGACGGACGGCTCGTTTTGGCGTTCACGATGAGCCTTACCGCCATGTCAAGGTCGGCGGAGCGGTCAACGTAGACGTGGCAGATGCCCGTGCCCGTTTCAATGCAGGGGACGGTGGCGCTTTCCACGCAGGCGCGGATCAGTCCCGCGCCGCCGCGCGGGATGAGCAGATCGACCAGCCCGTCCGCCGTCATCAGCTCCTGCGCGCTCGCGTGGGTCGTGTCCTCCACGATGTTGACGATGTCCGGGTCGCCGCCGGCGGACTCGATGCCCGCCTTGAGCGCCGCGACGATCGCGCGGGAGGAGCGGTATGCCTCCTTCCCGCTGCGCAGCATGCAGACATTGCCGCTTTTGACGCAGAGCGCCGCAGCGTCCGAGGTGACGTTCGGGCGGCTCTCGTAAATGATGGCGACCAGCCCGAGCGGGACCTGCCGCTTGGTGATGACCATGCCGTTGGGGCGGGTAAACTGCGCCAGCGCGCGGCCCACGTGGTCCGGCAGCGCGGCGGCGGCGCGGATGCCGTCCGCCATTGCGCCGATGCGGTCCTCGTTCAGGGCGAGTCGGTCGAGCATCACGTCGGAGATCGTGCCGCGCGCGGCGTCCATGTCCTGCGCGTTCGCGCGCAGGATCTCCGCACAGCTCTGTTCAAGACGGTCCGCCATGGCAAGGAGCAGACGGTTTTTTTCTTCCGCCCCCGCGCTGCGGATACTGCCCCAGGCGGCGCGGGTGCGCGACAAAAGCGCTCGTGTGCTGCTCATTCCGATCTCCTCCCTTCGGCGAGAAAGCGGGTGCCGACGCGCCTGCCCGCAGCGATATCGTACAGGAGCTCGGGGCGTTCCCCATTGGCGATGACCATTTCGCAGCCCGCCGCCGTCGCAGTCTGCGCGGCGCGCAGCTTCGTTGCCATGCCGCCGGTGCCGAGCGAGGAGCCGCTGCCGCCGCCGAGGGCGATGATGCGCTCGTCGATCACGTCCACTGTGCCGATGAGCTTCGCTTCGGGGTTCTGCCGCGGGTCGCCGTCAAACAGCCCGTCGATGTCCGAGAGCAGGATCAGCAGGTCGGCGCGCACGGCCGCAGCGACAATGGCGGAAAGCGTGTCGTTGTCGCCGATGCCGAACTCGGCGGTAGAGAAGGTGTCGTTCTCGTTGATGACCGGCAGCGCGCCGAGCTGGAGCAGACGCTCGAGCGTGTTGTGGAAATTCTGCTTGCGCACGCCGCCCTCCTCAATGTCGGCTGCGGTGATGAGCAGCTGGGCGACGGTGTGATTGTACTCGGTGAAGAGCTTGTCATAGGTGTACATCAGCTCGCACTGGCCCACGGCGGCGGATGCCTGCTTGGTGGGCACATCCTTCGGCCGCTCGCTGAGGTTGAGCTTGCCGAAGCCCATGGCAATGGCGCCGGAGGAGACGAGAATGATCTCGTGCCCCATGTTTTTCAGGTCGCTGAGCACCTTGCAGAAGCGCTCCATGCGCTGAATGTTGAGCCTGCCGGTGGGGTAGGCGAGCGTGGAGGTGCCGACCTTGACGACAATACGCATGATTAGATCCCTCGCTTTGCGCGCCGCGAAAAAGCGGCAGAATGATTTGGCAACTATTATAACGCGCTTTTCCGCGTTTTGCACCTTTTTTTGCGTTTTTACGCGAGATATGTACAGGTGCATAAAAGAAAGGGGCGCGCCGGCGGCGCGCCCTCGCAATTTGCTCAGAACGGCTTCCTCGCGACCTCTAGGATGACGTCGAGCATCCCCTGGATCTGCGGGGTGATGACCTTGTTGCGGTGATAGAGCACCTGCCGCCACTGGCGCATCTGACAGTCGGACACGGGGACGACGGCGAGATTTTCCTTGTGGATGCTCATTTCGACCGTGTAGCGCGGCAGCACGGAGAGATATTCCGGATTTTCGCGGATGAGCTTGAGCGCGAGCGTGTCGCTTTCCAGCTCCAGGAAGGGAGCGATGCCAAGCCCCTGGCGGGCAAGCTCGCGGTCGAACTGGTCGCGGTAGGGGTTGCCGTGATTCATGAGGATGAAGGGGTGGTTCACAAGATCGGCCAGGCGGACGTCCGCGTGCCCGGTGAGCGGGTTTTCCGCGTTGGTGACGACGACGACGTCCTCCTGCGCTTCAAAAACCTTGACGAACTGCGTGTCAAAGATCTGCTCATCGAGCGTGTAGATCATGTCCAACTCATTTTTGACGAGCATCTCGGTGATGGAGGCGATATTGCCGGCGTGCAGATTGATGAGCACGCGGGGAAAACGCTCATGAAACAGCGGGACGATATCGGAAAAGGAGGCCGTGAGCAGCGAGTTGAGCGTGCCGACGCGCACGGTGCCGGTAAGGTCGGATTCCTGAGAGGCGAAGGCGCTGGCGCGGGAGATGGCGCTGACTACGTCGCGCGCGTAGGAGACAAAGTCCTTGCCGTACTGCGTGATGGAAACGGTCTTGCCGATGCGGTCGAACAGCTGCACGCCAAGCTCCCGCTCGAGCTGCTGGATCTGCACGGTAACGGCGGATTGGGAATAATCCAGCGCTTCGGCGGCGCGGGAGAAGCTTTTCAGCTCGGTGACCTTCAGGAAGGTGACCAGGTTGCGGACCTCCATATTGCCCTCCAATTAGAAATAGTAATGGATTTTCAAAAATATATTATTGGAAATACGACGGTTTGTCAATAGACTCATTACAAAAAATAATAACCAAATTGACCGAAAATGCAGAGAAAGGCCGGCCGCCGTTCGGCGACCGGCCGCGAGGGACAGTTACTTGCTGTAATCGTAATGCAGCAGCTCGTGCGCGCGCTGCTCAAGCCCCGCGTCGTACATGGCGTTGATGACGGGGTTGCGCTCGCTGCGCTTGAACATGGCGCTGCGGTCGATCTCGTAAAGCCCCTGGGCGCGCTGGAGCTTCTTGTTCATCAGCGCGTAGGGCTGGCCCGCGCCGCCGACGCAGCCGGTGCGGCAGGACATGACCTCGACAAGGTCCACCTCCACCTCGCCGCGCTCGATCTGATCGAGGAGCTTCGAGGCGTTGGCAAGGCCGTGGACGACGGCGAAGCGCACGTTGCGCCCGCCGATGGGGATGGAGGCAAAGCGGATCGGCTCGCTGCCGCGCAGGCCGCTGTGCTCAAGCATCCGCAGGGCGTTTTTGCTCTTGTCGCTCAGGCAGCAGCGCACGACCGCCTCGGCAACGCCGCCGGTGGTGCCGAAGATCTCCGCTGCGCCGCTGCCCATGCCGTAGGGCAGGTCGGGCGATTCCTTTTCCAGCAGCTGGAAGCGGATGCCGGATTCCTTCATCATCTGCACGACCTCCTGCGTGGTGAGCACAAGATCGACATAGGGCACGCCGTGCCGGTCGCGGAACTCCGCGCGCCGCGCCTCCATCTTCTTGGCGGTGCAGGGCATGATGGCGATGTGATAGGTGGTGCGGCCGTCGGAGGCGTCCTTTTGGCGGTAGTTCTCCTTGAGCACGGAGGCGAACATCTGCATGGGGGAGCGGGCGGTGGAAAGGTTTTTGAGGAACTGCGGGCGCTCGTTCTCCACATATTTGACCCATGCCGGGCAGCAGGAGGTCATCAGCGGCAGGCCCTCGCCTGCTTCAAGGCGGCGGAGGAACTCCTGCGATTCCTCGCGCACGGTGAGATCGGCGCCGAAGATGGTGTCGTAGACCTCGTCCGCGCCCATGATCTTGAGCGCGGTGACGAGCTTGTCGAGCACATTTTCGCCGGCGGGCAGCCCGTACGCCTCGCCGATGGCGACGCGCACGGCGGGGGCGATCTGGATGACGACGCGCTTTTCGGGGTCCTGCAGCGCCTTCCACGCCTCGCCGATCTGATTCTTGACGGTGATGGCGCCGGTGGTGCACACGGCGGAGCACTGCCCGCAGCTGACGCAGTGCGTCTGACCGAGCGGCAGGCCGTCCGTCGTGGCGATGTGCAGGCCAGGGCCGCGGCCGGCAAAGTGCAGGTTCTTCACGCCCTGCACCTCCGTGCACACGCGCACGCAGTCGCCGCAGAGGATGCACTTGTTGAGGTCGAACGTCACGGCGGGGCTTGTGAGGTCCATGGGCACATGCTCGCGCGTGTCGTCAAAGCGGACGTGGTGGATGCCGAAGCGCACCGCCATCTCCTGCAGGCGGCAGGCGCGGTTTTTCTCGCAGGTGGTGCAGTCGCGGCA
>DHMW01000098.1 GCA_002405995.1 Oscillospiraceae bacterium UBA4632 | reverse complement strand
CTGCCCTCCGGCTTCCGCTATGCCGAGTTCAACAACCTCCAGTCTGTCAAGGACATTATGGATGAGTACGTCTGCGCGATCCTGACCGAGCCCGTTCAGGGCGAGGGCGGCGTGCGTCCCGCCTCCAAGGAGTTCCTGCAGGGCCTGCGCGAGCTGTGCGACGAGAAGGGCATCCTGCTGATGTTCGACGAGGTTCAGGTCGGCTCCGGCCGTACCGGCAAGCTGTTTGCGCACCAGAACTACGGCGTGGAGCCGGATACCTGCTCCATGGCGAAGGCGCTCGGCTCCGGCGTGCCCATCGGCGCTGTCTGCGCCCGCGGCGAGGCTGCCTTCACCCTGACGCCCGGCACCCACGGCTCCACCTTCGCCGGCGGCCCGCTCGCCTGCGCGCTGGCGGAGACCACGCTCGACGTGATGATCAACGGCGGTGTGATCGAGAACTCCCGCAAGATGGGCGAGTACTTCCGCGACCAGATGCACAAGGTCATCGAGAAGAATCACCCCGCCGCCGTCAAGGAGATCCGCGGCCTCGGCCTGATCGACGGCATCGAGCTGAACCATCCCTCCGGCCAGCCGGTCGTTGACCTGTGCTTCAAGGACAGCAACGTTCTCATCAACAATACCAACGGCAACGTGCTGCGCTTCGTGCCGCCGCTGATCGTTAACGAGCAGGAGATCGACATCGTCATCAAGGCGGTGGACGATGCCATGACCAAGCTCGGCTGGTAATCTCACGCAAAAGCCCTCGCATTTTCTTGCCTGCGAGGTCCGGCGGCGCGGACCCTTTCCGCGCCGCCGGGATATATCAACGGCTTTCGGTTCTGACCGTCCGCCCGGGGAAGGCGGCGTCGGGGACGTAAAGCCCCGCAGAAACAGCGCAGCGATCCTTTGTGTTGTATGATCCGGAAGGGAGAGGGAGGGGTGCCGCTCAAGAGCTGGGAGACGCGATACCGCAATATAGCTAAGTCCATCGCAGCATTACCGTAAAACTTTGTTCACCATTCAAAAAAAGCTTGCCAAGTCAGGAAGAATATGCTACAGTATAGTGCATAGTTATCCACATTCCCGGCACGGCAGAATTCCTAAAAATTCGAAAGGTTGGTAACACAATGAGTAAGGAAAAGAGAATGCCCAAGCTGTGGGAAGCGCTGCTGACGCTCGCTGTTCTGATCGCCGTTCTGGCGGTCGGCATCGTCGTTTACGGTGTGGACCCGCACGTCCCCATGTTCGTTGGCGTCATCGCCGCCGCTCTGATGGCAATGCGTCTGGGCTACAAGTGGGAAGAGATCGAAAAGTCCATGATGGACGGTATCTACAAAGCGTTACAGTCCGTCTGCATCCTGATCATCGTCGGTATCCTGATCGGCGTGTGGATCAACGCGGGCGTCGTTCCCGCCATGATCTATTACGGCCTCAAGGTCCTCAAGCCCGCGATCTTCTTCATCGCCTGCGTCCTGATCTGCTCCATCACCTCTCTTGCCACCGGTACGTCCTGGGGCACGATGGGCACGATGGGCGTCGCCCTGATGGGCATTGGCTTCGGCCTGGGCATGAGCCCCGGCATGACCGCCGGCGCGATCATCTCCGGCGCTTACTTCGGCGATAAGATGTCCCCGCTGTCCGACACCACGAACCTTGCCCCCGCCATGGCCGGTACCGACGTTATGACCCACGTCAAGGGTATGATGCTTCCCACCGGCATCACCTACGGCATCACCCTGATCGTTTTCGGCATCCTTGGCGCGATGCAGTATCACGGCGGCGACGCGGATATGAGCCGCGTGACCGAGTTCTCCAACGCGCTGAACGCTGCCGCGGGCGGTGTGTTCAACATCAACCCCCTGCTGCTCCTGCCGCCGCTTGTCGTTATCGTCGCCGTCGCGCTGAAGGTCCCTGCCATCCCCGGCATTACCCTCGGCATCGTCGCCGGTGCGATCCTGGGCCTCATCTTCCAGGATGGCAGCTGCACGCTCGGCACCATCTTTGATTACGGCATCAACGGCTACTACTTCTCCGATGAGATCAGCGAGATGCTCGCTGCCACGCTCTCTGAGGAAACGCACTACACCATGACCCGCCTGCTCGAAAGCGGCGGTATCCTGGGCATGATGTTCTCCGTCTCCATGACGATCATCGCCATGATGTTCGGCGGCATCATGGAGGACACCCACCAGCTCGAGGTCATCGTCAACGCGCTCAAGAAGCTCGCCAAGGGCCCCGCGGGCCTCGTCGGCCTGACCGAGGTCACCTGCGTCCTCTCCAACGCCACCATGCCCGAGCAGTACATCTCCATCGTCGTTCCCGGCCGTATGTATGCTGAAGAGTACAAGAAGCTCGGCCTGCACCCGATGGTCCTGTCCGGTGCGCTCGAGGGCGCCGGCACCGTTACCTCTGCGCTGATCCCCTGGAACACCTGCGGCGTGTACATTCAGGACACCCTGAACATCACCGCATGGGGTGCGGGCGGCTACGGTCCCTGGGCGATCTTCAACTGGCTGATGCCCATCGTCAACTGGCTGTGCGCGCTCGTCGGCTGGACGCTCAAGGATCTTGCCGGTAAGGCGTATAAGAAGGTCAAGGCGGAAAAGTAATCTCACCCCATAAGGAACTGAACCAATGACAAACAATCGAAATCAATACCCCTGTTTTGAATGCGATCTCGATAAATTGTCTGAGAATCTGGCAGCGCTCGTAGAGCGCTGCCATGATTCGCTTATCGAGGTCGCGGGCGTCGTCAAGGGCGTGAGCGCCCTGCCCGAGATCGTGCGCGTGTTTGAAAAGAGCGGCGTGAAATTCATTGCTACCTCGCGCGTCGATCAGCTGCGCGCCATCCGGAGCTACGGCTTTGTGACAAAGCCGCTGATGCTGATCCGCATCCCGATGCTCTCGGAGCTTGCGGACGTAGTGGCGCTGAGCGACATCAGCCTGCAGAGCGACATCACCGTGCTGCGCGCGCTGAACGAAGAGGCAAAAAAGCAGAACAAAACGCATGAGGTCATCCTGATGATGGATCTCGGCGACCTGCGCGAGGGCTTCTGGAACGAGGAGGACGCCATTGACGCTGCGCTCGAGATCGAGCGGAAGCTGACGAATCTGAAGCTTTCGGGCGTGGGCGTCAACCTGAGCTGCTACGGCTCGGTGAAGCCGAACACGCGCAATATGCAGGGGCTTGTCAGCCTTGCCGCCGACATTGAGCGCGAGATCGGGCGCAGGCTCGACTATATCAGCGGCGGCGCGTCCACGTCGCTTTATATGGCGGTGGCCGGCACGATGCCCTACCGCATCAACCTGCTGCGCGTGGGCGACATGGCGCTGCGCGGCGAGACGGACGGTTTCGCCCCGGACTTTCTGCACAGAGACGTGTTCACCGTCAAGGCGGAGGTCGTCGAGTGCCGCGACAAGCCGAGCTTCCCCGTCGGAGAGCTGACGGTCAACGCCTTCGGTGAGGTGGGGCACTATGAGGATCGCGGCATCCGCCGCCGCGCGCTCGTTGCGCTCGGGCGCGTGGACTACGGCAACTGCTTCGACCTTGTGCCGCGCATGAAGGGCGTGGAGATCCTCGGCGCATCGTCCGACCATACCATTCTGGACGTGGAGGACGCCGAGCGCGAGATCAGGGTCGGCGATGTGCTGGAGTTCGGCATCAAGGCGTACGGCCCGCTGGTCTACCTGACCAATACGCCCAGCGTGCGCATGGCTTACAAGGGAGGGGAATGAGCCATGCCGGCTGCCAGAGAGTTCTGGGACCGCCGCGCGGCGGTTTATGACGCGCAGGTGGGACCCCGCTATGAGGATGCCTACCGCAGAACGGCGGAGTGCTTCCGCCGCTATCTGGACCGGAACGACACGGTGCTGGACTTTGCCTGCGGCACGGGGATCGTGACGCTCTCTGTCTCGCCGTGCGTGCGCCGGATCCGCGCCATCGATATTTCCGGGGAAATGGTGCGCCGCGCGCAGGAAAAGGCGGAGGCGCAGGGCTGCGGGAACGTGACGTTCGAGCAGCTGGACCTTTTTGACGAGCGTCTTGCACCGGGGAGCTTCGACGCGGTGCTGGCGTGCAACGTGCTGCTGTATGTCGAGGATCGCGCGGCAGTGCTCGCGCGCCTTCGCGCGCTGCTCAAAAGCGGCGGCAGATTCCTCTCCGTGACGGACTGCCTCGGCGAGGGGCTGACGCGCGAGCGTGTGCGCAAATGGGTCGAATACCGGACGGGGAAGCGCCCCTATGTCGCCTTCGACACGATGCGCTCGCTCGAATCGGCGGTCGCCGCCGCAGGCTTTGAGGTGCTGGAGCGAAGGAATCTCTTCCCCGCGCCGCCGAACCTGTTTCTTGCCGCGCGCAAGGCATAAAACAAAGCAAGACAGGACCGGCAGAGCCTTGTGGCTCTGCCGGTCCTTATTCACGCTTATTTGTGCAGCAGGGGGGAGAGGGGTTTGTAGATGAGGAAGCACAGCGCCACATCCAGCATTCCCTTGAAGAAGGTGAAGGGCATGTTGAACACCAGCAGGCACTCGAGCAGGCCGTCGGCCGAGGGGCGGATCGCCTGATACATGCCGACGATCGCCTCAAGCGGCAGCTTGTAGAACACCACGTACGCGGGATAGACGACGAAGTAGTTCAGCGGCACCGATAATACGCTCATCAGCGCCGCACCGACCAGCGCGCCGATCAGCGCGCCGCGGCGGGATTTGTGCTTCCGGTAGATAAAGCCGGCGGAGAACGAGAACACTGCGCCCATGATGAAGTTGAACATCTCGCCCACGTAAGCGGACGAGGTACCGTGCAGCACG
Organism: Oscillospiraceae bacterium UBA4632; assembly: GCA_002405995.1. GTDB lineage: Bacteria > Bacillota > Clostridia > Oscillospirales > Oscillospiraceae > Hominicoprocola. Next base: position 8,065 of record DHMW01000098.1, on the reverse strand, counting down.
GAGAAGAGCACATTCTTGAGCAGCGATACGATCACGCCGTAGATGGGTCCGAGCGAGAACGCCGCCAGCAGCTCCGGCAGGTCGGAAATATCGAGCTTGACGAAGGCAGGGATCAGCGCGGGGATGGGAAACTCGATAAACATGAGCAGGAACGCGACGGTGGAGAGCATGGCGGTGACGGTGAGCTTGTGGGTGCGGGCTTGTGCGGACATAATAAAACACTCCTTTTTGTCATTTCCCCTGAAAGAACGAGCCTTCCAAGGTGCGTGACGCAAAAGAGCATGGGGATCGCGTGATAAAAGCGCGCAGCACATCTTCTCTCATCCGGACTGTGACCGTCGGTTCCGGAATTTCACCGGATCGTGCGGCATCGTAAAATGCCGCTTGCGGACTGTGACCGCCGGTGGGGAATTTCACCCCGCCTCGAAGACTGGTGATTCAGTTGATAGCTTGAGTATACGACAAATTTGCGGTTTGTCAAGAGGAAAAAAGCTTTACAAAGGCGAACGAATGTTCTATAATGACAGAGAGAGGAGGCGATGCCCATGCGGGGCAGACCCTGCTCCTGCGCCTTCACCGGCCACCGGCCGGGGAAGCTGCCGTGGGGAGAAGATGAAAACGACCTTCGCTGCATCGCCCTCAAGGCGAAGCTGCGCGCTGCGGTGGAGAGCGCCATCCACGAGGGGATGGAGCACTTCATCTGCGGCATGGCGGAGGGCTGCGACCTCTACTTTGCCGAGGCGGTACTGGCGCTCAAGAAGTGCTATCCGCACATCACGCTGGAGGCGGCCATCCCGTGCCCCACGCAGGCGGATGGGTGGAGCGAGGCGCAGAGGGCGCGTTATCGGGACGTTCTGTCGTGCTGCGACTATGAGACCATGGTGCAGCAGAGCTACACGCCGGGCTGCATGCAGCGGCGCAACCGCTACATGGTCGATCATGCGAGCCTGCTGATCGCCGTGAACGACGGGCTGCGCGGCGGCACGCGCTCGACGATCGAATACGCCTTCCAGCGCGGCGTGAGCGTGCTGGATATTCCATTGGAATAAAGCGGAAACCGCTGGACGGCGCGGCGCATTTGTGCTATGCTTTTGGCAGAAAAACGCGGCGCGTGATGCCGCAAGGGAGGAACGCAGTATGAAAGTGATCGACCTGACGCATACCATCCGGCCGGACATGCCGGTCTATCCCGGCACCGAGCCGCCGAAGTTCACGTCGGCCAACACATACGAAAAGGACGGCTTCAAGGAAACGCTCGTGCAGATGTTTACCCACACGGGCACGCACATGGACCCGCCTGCGCACCTGTTCGCGGGACGCACAACGCTCGATCAGTTCCCGGCGAGCCAGTTCATCGGCAAGGCGCTCGTGATCGACTGCCGCGCGCTGCGCGAGGGCGAGGCGATCACAATGGCGCAGCTTGCGCCTTACGGTGAGAGGGTGCGGCAGGCGGATTTCCTGCTGTTCAACCTCGGCTGGGATAAGCGCTGGGGGACGGAGAGCTACTTCGGGGACTATCCGTGCCTGGACGATGCGGTGATGGAGCTGATCCTTGCGGGCGATTATAAGGGCATCGGCTTTGATGTGATCGGGCTGGATCCGATCGCCGACGAAAACCTGACGCGGCACAAGCGGCTCTTTGCCGAAAAAGATCTCGTGAATATCGAAAACCTCAAGGACCTTGACCTCTGCGGCGGCGAGCTGTTTTCCTTCAGCTGCTTCCCGCTGAAGCTGGAGAACTGCGACGGCTCGCCGGTGCGCGCCGTGGCATGGTTTGAATAAGGTACATGCGGAAAGCCGCCCGTGCAGATACACGGGCGGCTTTTGACTCGGCGCTGCTCAGATATCGAACACGCCCATCACAGCGATGCCGATGACGACGAAAACGATCATGAGATAGTGTTTCCATGAAAGCTTTTCCTTCAGGAAAAGGCGGCTCCACAGCACGCTTGCCGCGCAGTAGGAGCTGATGATCGGCGCGGACATGGCAAGGTGCTCCGTGTCGGCGATGGCGTAGATATAGGCGAACTGACCGGCGGTCTCGCAGATAGCGCCGAGGTACTTCGGCGCTTCGCGTTTGGGGATGAGGCGGCCCTTTTTGATGAAGACCACATAAATGAAGCATACGGCCGCCGCGAAGAGGAACGTCAGCTCGTAGGCGACGTTCGCGCTGCCCTCGTCCAGCGTTTCGAGCACGCGGTTGTCGGCAAAGGTGCCGGCGGCGTCAAGCAGGCAGTAGGCGACGGGCAGGGCGAGGGCAAGAAAGCTCTTGGAGTATTTGCGGTTGCCCTCCGCCTGACGGGCGGCGCGCAGCTCAGGGTCCTCCGTGGCGTCCACCACGCCAAGGCCGATCGCGCCGATGCACACAAGAACGATCGCGCCGATGGCGAGGGGAGAGTAATCCTCGCCGCCAAGAAACAGCAGCGTCATCACCGCAACGAGCGCGCCCGACGAGTTGCAGATCGGCGACGAGACGGACAGCTCGATATACCGCAGACCCATGTACCCCAGCGTCATCGAGCCGATGTACAGCAGCGACACGGGCAGATACGTCCAGATGATGGACCAGCTGATCTCCGTGCCGCTGACGAAGATCTCGAACGCGGCGTGAAGACCCATCACGGTACCGACGGCAATGACCATCTTGAGGTGGGCGAGGTGATCGTCCTCCCCCTGGCAGCCGATCTTGGAAAACAGGTCGCTGCCGCTCCAGCAGAGCAGCGCGACGAGAGAAAGCCAGAACCACATATTTAGTTGTTAAACTCCTTTGTACTGTTATTTTTTAGATGGCAAAAACAACGGTACGCGGGGGGGGCGGACGGCGGCGGAAGTGCCGGTTCGTCAGGGGCGTTCGGCGGATGAGCATGGGGGATGCGTCCTCCAAAAAACGGAATAGTGAAGCTCAGGGCAGGGTGATAAGCCCGGCGTTGAGCATCTTCTGGAGCGAGAGGAGCACGCCGAGCTTGGCGTGATACCACGTCAGGCCGCCCTGATAGTAGACGGCGTAGGGCGGGCGCACGGGGCCGTCGGCGGAAAGCTCGATGGAGCTGCCCTGCACGAACGCGCCCGCCGCCATGATGACGTCGGAATCGTAGCCGGGCATCGGCGCGGGGACGGGATCGACGTAGCTGTCAACCGCGGCGGCGGACTGGATGCCCTTGCAGAAGGCGGCCATGCCCTCAGGAGAGCCGAGCTCGACGCACTGGATGATGTCGTGCCGCGCCTCCTTCGAGGACGGAACGACCGTGAAGCCGAGCTTTTCATAGCACGCGGCAACGAACACCGCGCCCTTGACCGCGCCGGAGACGACGCTGGGCGCGAGGAAGAAGCCCTGATACAGCGCGGGCATCAGGCCGAGGTTCGCGCCGACCTCCTGCCCGAGTCCGGGCGCGGAAAGGCGGTAGGCGCAGCGGTCCACGCACTTCTGCGTGCCGCAGATGTAGCCGCCGATGGGGGCAAGACCGCCGCCGGGGTTTTTGATGAGGCTGCCGACGATCATGTCCGCGCCGAAGTCGCTCGGCTCGTTCGCCTCGACGAATTCGCCGTAGCAGTTATCGACCATGACGATCACATCGGGGCGCAGCCTTTTGCAGAACGCGATGACCTCGCCGATGGCGGAGACGGAGAGCGTTGGGCGCGGGCAGTAGCCCTTGGAGCGCTGGATGTGGATGAGCTTCGTCTTGCCGTTCAGCGCGCGCTCGATGGCGGGGAAGTCAAAGCTGCCGTCCTCCAAAAGGTCTACCTGCGCATAGCTGACGCCGTACTCGCGGAGCGAGCACGGGCTTTCCCGGATGCCGATGACCTCCTCGAGCGTGTCGTAGGGCTTGCCGGAGATGGCGAGCAGCTCATCACCCGGCAGCAGATTGGCGGACAGCGCAATGGCCAGCGCGTGCGTGCCGCAGGTGATCTGCGGGCGGACGAGCGCGGCCTCGGTGTGAAAGGCGCTCGCGTAGACACGCTCTAAATTGTCGCGGCCTTCATCGTCATAGCCGTAGCCGGTCGTGGCGGCAAAATGCGTGGCGTTCACGCGGTTTTTCTGCATCGCGGCGATGACCTTCGCCTGGTTGAGCTCGGCGATCCCGTCGATCTCGGCAAAGCGGGGCCTGAGCTCGTCCAGAACGGCCTCACCGAATTGGAGCACCCTATCGCTCACGCCGAGCGACAGGTACATTTCCTCTCTGTTCATTGGTCCTCCTCCGGCGTGTCGGGGAATTCGACGCCGTTGCACATCAGAATGAACCGCAGCGGATAGTCGCGGTCCAGATAGTTTTTGCTGTACCACTCGTAGGTCGCGGCGGGCAGGTGCCGCAGCTCGGGCGCTTCCGTGCGGAAGAGCTCGAATGTCTTCTGATCGCCCGAGAGCAGTGCGCCCAGAAGCTCGCCCTGCTTTTCTTCATAGAGCCGCGCAAAGCACGCGTCCATGATGGCGGCGCAGGCACGCTCACTGTCTGTGCCGTAGTCCTCGCGGTGCGCGAGCCAGTAGAGAAATTCGCGCGGGTCAAGATCCAGATGTGTCGTGACCTGCGAGAGCTTGTAGAACGCGGCCTTGTCCTGCCGCTTCAAAATGTCGATGAGGTACGCGACGAGATGCTCATCGAGCTCCACGCAGTCGCAGAACACCTCGAACGCGTGCTTGCCCGCGTCGGGATCGGGCATATTTTCGGCTGCGGGCGGCTTTTCCCCGGCTTTCTCGGGTCCTGCCGCGGCGGTGAGCATTTGCAGCAGCGCGCGAGAGAAGGACTCCTCGCTGAAACCGTCGAACATCGCCTCGTTCAGCTCATCGCCCGCACTTTTGGCGCACAGGCGCACAAAGTCCGGCACGCTCATGCCTTTCAGCGCGCTTTGCAGCTGCGCGGCGCGCTCCTCCGCGGTGTCGGCGGAGAGCGCAAGCTCCGGCGGCGCAGGCATCGTGCCCTCACACAGCGCGCTCATATAATGTAAGTAGCGTTCGCACAGCTCCATTGCCGCGCCTCCTCGGTTCGTAATCCCTAACACCTTATCATACGGCGGCAGAAAAAGCAACCGAAAACCGAAGAAAGCCGCTAAATGCGGCTTTCTTCCTGCATTTTCGACTTGAGCAGTGCGTAATTTTCCTGCAAGCGCGCGTCGTCCGGCGCGAGCTTGAGCGCCTGCTCGGCGCTTTTCAGCGCGTTTTCCCACTGCGCAAGGTGGAAGTACGCGATGCTCAGCAGATCGTAGGGGAAGCTGCCCCACGCGAACGGCTCGCAGATGTACGTGCGCGGGCGCTCGGTGATCGCGAGCGCGCGGTTTACCATAAAAATGACGCCGCACCAGTCCTCTTGTTGATAAAGGAGGTCAGCAAACTCCAGATACGGCTCGCGCAGGTGCGGCGCCTCCGCGATGGCGCGGTGCAGCCAGAGCGCGGCCTCGTCCTCGCGCCCCAAATGCCGCAGGCAGCGCGCAATATAGCGCATCGAGGCGCAGCGCTCGTCGCGCCACACGGCCTGCGGCATCGCAAGATGCGCCTTCAGGGTCGAGACCGCCTGCGCCCATTCACCGCGGAACATGTACTCGCGCCCGAGGTAGTGGCGGCTGCGGTCGTTTTGCGGGTCCTCCCGCACGGCGAGCTCTAAAAGCGGCAGATACTGCCCGCGCGATTTGCTCGGGTCGGGGTGGTGGTCGAGCTGCACGCCGTCTGCCTCGGCGAAGTGCTCGACGCCCTCGCCCGTATATTGCAGCACCTCGTGCACCGGATTTGCCCAGCGGTAGCAGCCGTTTTTATGAATTTTGTCCGTCCAGAACACGCAGCCCTCGCTGCCGTCGGGCAGAAAGCTCCACGTGTAGCGGTAGCGTGCGCGCGTCGTGTCTGGCCGCCATACGCGCTCGAGCGTTTCGCGCCAGCCGGACCGGAACTGCTCGTCGAGGTCGATGCAGCAGCAGATGTCGGCGTTCTTGGGGATGAGCTTCAGCGATTCGTTGCGCGCTAAGTCAAAGCGCCACGGCACGATGATCTTCTGCTCGACATGTGCGCCGCGCACCCTGAGCTTTTCGACGGTATCGTCTGTTGACCCGGTGTCGAGCACGCAGACATCGTCCGCCTCGGACATCGAGTCCATAAAGCGATCGACGAACTGCGCCTCGTTTTTGCAGATGGTGTAAACGCAGATGCGGTAGGACATGAGGCGTCACCTCGCTGCTCTGATATTTTTGATGCTGTTATCAAATATGCAGGACGGGCGCGGCATATGCCGCGCCCGCGGGAGTTACGTGGCGAGCAGACCTGCTGTGCGCAGGTTGGCAAGCAGCGCGTTGAGCGTCTCTGTCGTATCGTCGAGCGTTGCCGCATCGGCTACTGCCGCCGCGACGCGTGTGTCGGCGGGGCCGGTGGGACCCGTCGGACCGGTGGGACCGGCTGCGCCCTGGGGACCGGTGGGACCGGTGGGACCTGCTGCGCCCGCAATGCCCTGGGGACCCGTGGGACCGGTCGGACCTGCTGCGCCGGCTGCGCCCTGGGGACCGGTGGGACCGGTGGGACCTGCTGCGCCGGCAATGCCCTGGGGACCGGTGGGACCGGTGGGACCTGCTGTGCCGGCTGCGCCCTGGGGACCGGTCGGACCGGTAGGACCTGCTGCGCCGGTCAAGCCCTGAGACCCGGCAGGACCCGTCGGACCGGTTTCTCCCCGGATGCCCTGAATGCCCTGCACGCCTTGGGGACCGGTGGGACCGAGCGGACCGGGCACACCCTGAATGCCCTGCACGCCCTGGGGACCGGTGGGACCGAGCGGGCCGGCCGCACCGGGCATGCCAGAGGGACCCGTGGGTCCGGTGGGACCGATGGGGCCGACCGGCGGCTCGGGCGGATACGGCGGGTACGGCGGCGGATACGGTGCAGGGCGAGGCGGCGGACAGGCCTCCCTGCAGCAGGCGCAGTTATTCTGAAAACGCTTGATGGTAATCACCCTCCTTTTTGAGCTCGTGGGCAGGAAAGCTCCTGCGCTTCATTCTATGCGCACCGTCCGAAAGGGTGCGTGGCAGGCGTTAAAGCGCGGTTTGTGCAAATTTTGTAAAGGATCGTGAAACTTCTTGCGGGGGAGCGGGAAATATGATAACATACTACAATATGTTCCGCGAATTGGAGTGAAGGCAATGAGAAAGAAACTGATACTGATCCTGCTGTTGGCGGCGGCGCTTATCGTGATGCTCGTGCTGCGCGGCAGAGGGAAGAACGATAATGATCCGGGCGGCGGGCAAAATGGGCAGCAGACCCAGCAGGGGGCGGAGGACGGCGCGCAGCCGCTGCAGGAGCCTCTCGGCGCGATGACGGCAAATGAAAACGGCGGCGTGGACATTGCGGTCACAGCGGAGGACGGAACGGTGGCAACCTACACCTACAGCGATGTAGCGGCTGACGCATGGTATGCCCGCGCGGTGGACTATGTCGTTTCGACGGGGGTGATGAGCGGCGACGATACGCAGAAGCTTTTCCAGCCGGAGTACGGCGTGGAGCGTGCGCAGTTCGCCGTGATCATCTATCGCTTCGCCGGCGGTACGCCGGCAGAGGGAAAGGCGGCGTTCAGCGACCTGTCAGAGGACGAATGGTACTATGAATACGTCAACTGGATGGTGCAGCAGAAGCTTATGGGCGGCACGGACGGCGGAGCGTTCGACCCTGACGGCTTCCTTTCCTGCGAGCAGGCGCTGATCGTGCTATACCGCCTTGCCGGCGAGCCGGAGATCAAGGGCACGCTTGAGGATTATCCTTACGCGCCGAAGGTGTCCGACAGCGGACGCGACGCTGTGACCTGGGCGTGGAACAGCGGGCTGATCACAGAGAAGGAATGCGTCTGGTATCCGACGCAGGCGGTCAGCCGCGCGCAGGTGGCACTGCTGCTGATGCGCTATGACACGCTGATCGGGCAGAAAGACGCCTGAGCGCGGAATAAAATGGGGAAAAGCGGGCAGACTGCAAAAAGGCAGCCTGCCCGAAAACCGTTGAAAACACTGAACTTTTTGGCTTTGTAAAATCGGAGAAAAAGAAAATGTCGAAAAAAGTAAAAAAAGGTGTTGACAAAGTGGGAGGCGGGTGGTAAGATAACGACTGTTC
>DHMW01000039.1:15184-16380 GCA_002405995.1 Oscillospiraceae bacterium UBA4632 | reverse complement strand
CAGAAGCGGTCGATCGCCTGGTTGAGTTTTTTCAATGCGGGATACCTCGTTTCGATCAAATAGCATTTAAGGACATTATGACACAGCGGCGGGGAAAAGTCATCAATAAAGTTTGAACAAATGACCATTCCTGAATGGAATGAAGCGCAGGAATGCGGAAAGAAATGAATTCTTTCCGCATTCTTAACGCTTGTTCACTTGATGTCGAGCTCGGGCGGGACGTCGATCTCATCGCCGACGTACTTGCCGTTCTTTTTGCGCTGGCGCACGCATTCGCTCAGCAGATATTCGATCTGCCCGTTGACCGAGCGGAAGTCGTCCTCCGCCCAGGCGGCGATGGCGGCATAGAGCTTGGGCGACAGGCGCAGGGGCACCTGCTTTTTGGCGTTGTCGTTCATGGCAGCCTCTCAAAAAGTAGCGCGGCGCAGTTAATACAGGCTGCCGGAGTTGACGACGGGCTGGGCGTCGCGGTTGCCGCACAGCACCACGAGCAGGTTCGAGACCATCGCCGCCTTGCGCTCCTCATCCAGCTCCACGGTGTTGTTCTCGCTCAGGCGGGCAAGTGCCATCTCGACCATGCCGACTGCGCCCTCGACGATCATCTTGCGCGCGTCGATGATGGCGCTGGCCTGCTGGCGCTGCAGCATGACCGCCGCGATCTCGGGCGCGTAGGCAAGGTAGGTGATGCGCGCTTCGATGATCTCAAGACCGGCATCTGCAACTCTTGCCTGGATCTCGTCGCGGATACGCGCGGCCACGACCTCGCTCGAGCCGCGAAGGCTGCCCTCATCGGCCTGACCGTCGCCCGTGGTATCGACGTTCGGGGCGACGTCGTAGGGGTAGATGCGAACGATATTGCGCAGCGCCGCGTCGCACTGGAGCGAGAGGTATTCCTTGTAGTTATCCACGTTGAAGACGGCCTTGGCCGTGTCGGTCACGCGCCACATGACGGCAATGCCGATCTCTACGGGGTTGCCGAGACAGTCGTTGATCTTCTGACGGGCGTTGTTGAGCGTCATGATCTTGAGCGAAATTTTCTTATTGCCGCCGACCTCGACCGCAGCGGATGCGCCCTGCATGGCGACGAGAATGTCGCCGCCCTTGCGGCCGCCGTCCACGTCGCCGGACTGGTTGAGCTTCGTCTTGGCGGCGGGGTTGAAGGACGAGCAGAAGGGATTGACGAAGTAGAAGCCCTC
>DHMW01000039.1:0-15098 GCA_002405995.1 Oscillospiraceae bacterium UBA4632 | reverse complement strand
GTGCCGATGTACTTGCCGAACAGCGTCAGCACCAGCGCCTCCTGCGGCTTCAAAACGCGCAGGCCGCACAGCGGGATCCAGCCGAGCGCAAGCACGATGATGCAAAGAACAGTGAGGGGCAGAATTTGAGCCATGACGCTGAAAATGATGCCGGCAACAGCGGCAAGGTAGAGCACGATCGTGAGCAGCAGCACGAGCATACCGTTTTTATGACCGATGATGTTTTTTTCTTCCATGAGATATTACCTCCAAACCTGATATCAAAATAATATCACAGCAATATGAATTGTCAAGAGGGCGGGAAGAGAAAAGTGCACAAAAAGACCGACCGGTCATTGTACCGGTCGGTGAAAAAGCGCGCGCGGCGATATGACAAACTGGAATTTATTTATCAAGTAATTCCATTCGGTCAATATCAGTAATTTTAATAACCTCGCAACTGACAAGAATGGAACTGTCGTCATAAAATTCATCGTTAAATAATCCAGTGCGAACAGAGCCGTCTTTGAAGTAAATTCTCACGAACTTATCATACATATCTGCGTATTGCCTATGAAATGCTTTACTTACTTCATACATAAAGACACCTCCAAATTCCGATTTGTTGAAATGATCTTACCACAGCCCGCCGAAATGCGCAAGAACGGCCGCGGCAGTCCTCCGCTGCGGCCGTTTGTTGGCTGTTGGTGGAAATTCAGGCGTAATGGTACCTCTTCCGCCCTGTGAGAAAGAGCGCTGCGGTGACGAGAAGCGTGAGCGCTTCGGCGGCGGTGATGGCGAGCCAGATGCCGTCGATGCCGAGTATTTTCGGCAGGAGCAGCACCGCGGCGACCTGGATGACGAGCGTGCGCAGGAACGAGATGAGTGCGCTGGCCGTGCCGTTGTTGAGTCCCGTAAAGAACGCCGAGCCGAAGATGTTGAAGCCGCAGACAAGGAACGAGAGCGCATAGATGCGCAGCGCGTTCGCAGTGATTTCGCACAGCTCTGCATCGTAGCCGACGAAAAGACGCGCGATGGGGCTTGCCAGCAGAATGGACGAGACCGTCATCAGAAGGCTCGCAATGGTCGTAAGGCAGAGGCTCTTTGTCAGCAGACTCCTGAGCTCCGCGTGGTTCTGCGCGCCGTAGTGATAGCCGACAACGGGCGTAACGGCGATGGAGTAGCCAAAGAAAAACGCCATAAAAATGAAGTTGACGTACATGATGACGCCGTAGGCGCTCACGCCGTTCTCCTGTGCGACCGCCATGAGCTGCACATTGTAGAGCACGCTCACAAGCGAGGTCGAAAGGTTGCTGACCATCTCGCTCGAGCCATTGTAGCAGGCCTTGCCCAGCGCACGCAGATCAAGATGCGTGCGCGTCAGGCGCAGCGGCGTGTCGTTGGGGCGCAGGAAGTAGACAAGCGGGATCAGCGCGCCGACGATCTGAGAAAGCGCTGTGGCAAGCGCCGCGCCGAGAAGCCCGAAGGGGAACACATAGACGAACAGAAAGTCGAGCACCATGTTGGTAAGTCCTGCGAACACCGTTACCCGCAGCCCAAAGCCCGGCTTTTCCGCTGTGGCAAGAAAGCTCTGGAAGCTGTTTTGCAGCATGAAAAACGGAAGCGACACAAGCAGGACGCGCCCGTAAAGCACGCAGTCGTCAACGGTCAAGTCCGTTGCCCCCACGGCGTAAGAGATGGGGCGGGCGAAGACGAACACGACGGCGGAGAGCGCTGCACCGCCAACGCTCAGCACCAGCACGAGCATCGAAAAGATATTGTTTGCTTCCTGCGGCTTGCCCTCGCCAAGCGTTTTGGCGATGAGCGCGCTGCCGCCTGTGCCGATCATGAAGCCGAACGCCGCCAGCGCCATGATGACAGGGAAGATGAGATTGACGGCGGCGAAGGGATTTTTTCCCACGAAGTTGGAGACAAAAAAGCCGTCTACAATGCTATAGATCGACGTGACGATCATCATCAGGACGCTGGGCGCGACAAAGCGCAGCAGCTTTTTGCAGGTAAAATGATCGGAAAGTGAGATGGACACAGCGCAGGTCCTCCTTTGGCAGAAATGAAAAAAGTGCAAAAAAAGTCCGGTCACCCCATGACCGGACGCATCCGACATCTTCTCGACCGCTGCGGCTGCGGCCGCAAGTCCTCCGATGACATTTGAATTCGTAGGGGACATTGTAGCATAAATCCAGGCAAAGTCAAGTATTTGTACAAAAACTTCAAAAACTGATTGACAAAGTGTGCAAATGTGCTACAATAGCCTACGGCGAAAGCCAAAAAGTGAATACTTCATCAAGAGTGGTTGAGGGAACGGCCCGATGACGCCACGACAACCTGCCCGAAGAGGCAAGGTGCCAAATCCGACGAACGAATCGAAAGATGAGGAAGAGCAGAAAATGCGATACTCTGTCGGTTCGGCAGAGTATTTTTTGTTTTTCCGGCAAAAGAAAGGAAGAAAGAAATCATGGCAAAGCGTTTATTCACCTCCGAGTCCGTTACCGAGGGGCATCCCGACAAGATCTGCGACCAGATCTCCGATGCAGTACTCGATGCGATCCTTGAAAAAGACCCCAACGGCCGCGTGGCCTGCGAGACGACCGTCTCTACCGGGCTTGTCCACATTATGGGTGAGATCACCACGAGTTGCTACGTCGATATCCCGAAGATCGCGCGCGACGTGATCCGCGACATCGGCTATGACCGCGCGAAGTACGGCTTCGACTGCGACACCTGCGGCGTCATCACGAACATCGACGAGCAGAGCGGCGATATCGCCATGGGCGTGGACAACTCCTTGGAAAACAAGGAGAGCGGCGCGAGCGAGCTCGACAACGGCGCGGGCGACCAGGGCATGATGTTCGGCTACGCCTGCACGGAGACTCCTGAGCTGATGCCGCTCGCGATCTCTCTTTCCCACAAGATGGCAAAGAGGCTGACCGACGTGCGCAAGCAGGGGCTGGTCGATTATCTCCGCCCGGACGGCAAGACGCAGGTGACGGTCGAGTACGACGAAAATGGAAAGCCCTCCCGCGTGGATACGATCGTCCTTTCCACCCAGCACGCGCCAGAGGCCTCGCTTGAGACCATCCGCAAGGACATGATCGAGCTGGTCATCAGGCCGACCGTCCCCGCGGAGCTGATGGACGAGAATACCAAGATCTATGTCAACCCGACCGGCCGCTTCGTCATCGGCGGCCCGCAGGGCGACAGCGGCCTGACCGGCCGCAAGATCATCGTCGATACCTACGGCGGCAGCGCACCGCACGGCGGCGGCGCCTTCTCCGGCAAGGACCCGACGAAGGTGGATCGTTCTGCTGCCTACGCCGCGCGCTATGTCGCCAAAAACATCGTGGCGGCGGGGCTTGCCGACAGGTGCCAGGTCCAGCTCGCCTATGCTATCGGCGTTGCGCATCCCGTGAGCGTGCTCGTGGAGACCTTCGGCACCGGCAAGGTCGGCGACGGCAGGCTTGAAGAGGCGGTGGAGAAGGTTTTCGACCTGCGCCCGACCGCCATCATCCGCGATCTCGACCTGCGCCGTCCCATCTACCGCCGGCTTGCCGCTTACGGTCACATGGGCCGCGAGGATCTCGGCGTGACGTGGGAAAAGACCGACCGGGTGGATGCTCTGCTCGAAGCGCTGAAATAAGTGAATTATGCCATAAAGCAGCCGCCGTTCCTCGGAACGGCGGCTGCTTTTGCCGGTTTAACGCATTTTGACGTTCTTTTTGCGCGCCAGTATAACGGCGGCGGAGACACAGATGGCGGCCGCCGCAGCGCCGCCTGCGACCAGCGGAAGGGAAGAGCCGCTGTCCTGTGGGGGCGTGCCCTCTTCAAAGGCTGTTTCATCGATCGGATATTCCGCGGAGGGATCGAGGCCTGCGAGGTGGTCGGCATAGGGGTACATGGTGCCGTCCTCATTAAAGACGATCTCCTCGCCGCCGGCGAGGTAGTTCCAGCATTCGCCTGCCCAGAAGGCATAAGTCTCCTCATCGGTCAGGATGATCGGGTCGTAGACGCCGAGCGGAGTGACCTCCATCAGCGCATAGCCTTCGCTGGCGCGGAATTTGTTGTAAAGATCGGCGTACTCTGCCTCGGGGTAAGCAGCCATGGCATCCGCCATATAGTCGGCGCAGTCGGCCAGCGAGAAGCCGTCCACCTCGCCCGCTATGCCATGCAGAATGGCAAGATACTCGCGGAAGGCCTTGTCATGATCGTCCGGATATTCCATGCAGCTGGCGACAAACGCGCCGGTCAGCTCCTCGTAGATGCTCGCCTCGTAGGGCGCGGTGACGCAGAAATGCTGGGTGAACGGCGCATAGCCGCCGGAGCCGTTGCTCAGGCCCTGCAGATCGCCGCGGCTGCTGTAAACAGAGCAGTAATAATCGCCCGGTTCGGTGAGCGAGATGGACTTGCCCGGTGTGTCAAAGCCCTCGTCCAGCAGAACATTTCCCGCGGCATCCGTCATCACGAGGCGGAATGTGCCCCACATGCGGTGATATTCATCGTCGATCGGGTCGGAGCTTCTGTATTTGTAAAGCGTTACGGTCGCATCACAGGCGGGACCGGAGGTAACGCCGTTCCAAACGACCTCGACCAGATCCTCGCGCTCGGTCCCGCCGTCGTTTCCTGCGTGGGCGGATACCGGCAGCAGCAAGAAGGCGAGCAGCAGGGAAAGCAGCGGTGCAGAGAGCTTTTTTGTCATCGTTTTGTTATCCCTTCTGCGGCATATGCCGCGTGATGCAGCACAATTGTATCATAGCGCTGCATGGCTTACAAGAGAGGCCCACCCCGCATCGGCGCGGGAGCACGGGATCAGGCGCGGTCCTTTCTCCCTGCCGCGTCGGCGGCTATTTTCTGAAGCTTTTCCATGCGCGCGTCGAGCTGTGCGCTGATCTCGGCGCATTCGTACAGCTCGCGCTCCACATAGTCCATTTCGGGCAGATCCTTCTTGTAGCGGATCTTGTGCTCAAGGCTTGCCCACCAGTCCATGGAGATCGTGCGGAACTGCACCTCGACCTTCATGAGCTTTTTGTGGTCGTGCAGGAAGATCGGCGTTTCAACGATGAGATGCAGGCTGCGGTAGCCGTTGGGCTTGGGGTTTGCGATGTAGTCCTTGCGTTCGAGCAGCGTGATGTCGTCCTGCCGCAGCAGTGCCTCGGAAAGCTTATAGATATCCGACGGGTGAGAGCAGATGACGCGCACGCCGGCGATATCGTTGAGGTTTTTTTCAATGCTCTCCACGGTTATTGGATAGCCGCGGCGTGTCAGCTTTTCCACGATACTCTCAGGGGATTTAAGGCGGGTCTTGATCGTTTCGATGGGATTGCGGTCGTATTGCAGGGAAAGCTCCTCGTCGAGCACGTTGAACTTTGTTTCGACCTCCATCATCGCGCAGCGGTAGTAGCTCATCAGCTCGCGGTAAGGGCGGGCGTATTTCTGCGCCCATTGCTGCACCTCGCTTTTTGACAGGCGAGAGAGCAGCACCTGCTCAAGATAGGGGCGTTCGCCAAGCGTGCGAAGCGGCATTCCGTTCAGCTCCTTTGCGTTTGTGTTGCGGCCCGGCTTCCTCCGCCGGGTATGGGGGCGGCGTTCTTACAGAACGCCTGCGCGCTGCTGCATCATCTGCCAGAGAGTGGCAAGCTGCTCGGTGGAAACGAGCACGTAGGCAAGGATGAATGCAAACCAGAGCTTTTGGAGATTTTCCTTGTTTTTGGAGAGAAAGAAGCAATAGCAGAAGTACGCCACCGCGTCCACGATGAGCACGACCACGATCATGGCGTAGAAGCCCGTCTCGCTCCAGTCGGCGGCGCCGGTGAAAAGAGAGAGGAGGGAATAGTACAGAAATGTGGCGGTAAAGGGCCATTTGAGCTTGCGCCAGTCGTGAACGCGCGGTTTTTTCTGATCCATCGGAAGGCTCCTTGTCGTATGAAGTGATTTTCAGTATACCCCGCGCGCGGCGGGAATGCAAGAGGAAATCCCCTTGCAAAGTGCACGGCGGGATGGTAGACTGGCGGACAAGAGGTGATCGCAGATGCTGGATACATTGATCCGCGGCGCAAGGGTGATCGACGGCACGGGACGCGGGGCGTTTACGGCGGATGTCGGGCTCCGGGACGGCGTGATCGAGGAGGTGGGCGCGCTGGGCGGCGCGCAGGCGCTCACAGTGATCGATGCGGCGGGGCGCGTGCTCACGCCGGGCTTTATCGACATCCACCGCCATGCCGACGCGGCGGTATTCCGCAGCGGCTTCGGCGAGGCGGAGCTGCGCCAGGGGCTGACAACGCTGGTAAACGGCAACTGCGGCATGTCGCTCGCGCCGCTTTGCGGCGCGCATGCAGCGGAATGCGCCGCCTATCTTGCGCCCATCACGGGAGATATCCCGCCGGAACTGCGTTTTGACTCGCTGGGCGGCTATTTCAGGGCGGCGCAGGAGCGAGGGCTGCCGCTTTCCTGCGCGGAGCTGATCGGCATGGGTACGCTGCGCACACTCGCCGCAGGTTTCGCGGCGGGCGAGCTTTCGCCGCACGCACTGCGGGCGCTGCACTATCATATGGAAAAGGCGCTTGCCGACGGTGCGTGCGGCGTGTCGCTCGGGCTGGGCTACGCGCCGGAGATATTCTACTCGACCGACGCGCTCATCCGCGCGCTCGCGCCTCTGCATCGAAGCGGCGTGCCCATTTGCGTGCATATGCGGCAGGAGGGCGACGGCGTTGTGGACGCGCTGCGTGAAATGCTTACGGTCGCCCGTGCGCTGCAAACGCCGCTGGAGGTCAGCCACCTCAAGGCGATCGGCACGCGCAACGCGCGAAGGGCGGTGCCGGAGATGCTGCGGCTGATCGCGCAGGCGCGCGAAGAGGGGCTGGACGTGATGTGCGACGTATACCCCTATACCGCCGGCTCGACCCAGCTTATCCACGTACTGCCGCCGGAATTCCAGGAGGGCGGCACGCAGGCGCTGACCAAGCGGCTGCGTGACCCTGAAGCGCGCGGGGAAATGCGCACGCGGATGGAGACGGGCGGTGATTTTGAGAACATCACGCTGCTGGTGGGATTTGAAAACGTGATCGCCATCGGACTTAAAACGGCGGAATACAGGCGCTTTGAGGGGAAGTCCGTTGCCTGGATCGCGCAGGCGCTTGAAAAGGACCCCTTCGACGCACTTTTTGACCTGCTGGCGGCGGAGGCGTGCGAGACGGGCATGATCGACTTCATTGCCGACGAGGAGGATGTGCGCGATATCCTGCGCGCACCGTTCTCCGGCGTGATCTCGGATGCGACCTATCCCAGCGCCGGGCGCGTCCACCCGCGCGTATACGGGACGTTTGCGCGGCTGATCGAAAAGTACGTCGTGCAGGACGGCGTCCTCACGCTCGAGCAGGCGGTGCACAAGGTGACGGGGCAGGCGGCGGAGCGCTTTGGGCTTTCCGGCAAGGGCAGAGTCGAAGCGGGCGCGGACGCGGACCTGCTGCTGTTTGCGCCGGAGAATATCCGCGAAAACGGTACCTATGCAAGCCCCGATGTGTGCGCCTCCGGCTTTGACGAGGTATTTGTGCTGGGGCGGCGCGCGGTCGAAAACGGCGCGTACCGCGGAGGCAGGGGCGGGGAGATGCTCACGCTGTGAGCGGCTTCTAAAATTCTTAATAGATTATTTAACAAAAGCTGCTGACGGTTTCCGCCTGCTGTGGTATGCTGTACGATAGACGGAAGAAAGCGGGGGGCTGCGAGGCATGGAGCATTTTCTGGATACGATCGAGACGATCGGGGAGGGGTGCGGCTTTTCCCTCTTCGGGACGCGGCATCTTGTGACGCTGGCGGTGTTCGTCCTCTTCACGGCGGCAAGCTGTGTTGTTTACGGGCGGGCAGATGGAAAAAGGCGCACGATGCTGCGCAGGCTCTTTGCCGCGCTGCTGCTGGCGGACGAGCTGTTCAAGCATGTCTGCCTGCTTGTGGGCGGGAATTTTAATTGGACATATCTGCCGCTGCATCTATGCTCGATCAATATTTTCCTGATCACCGTGCACGCCTGGCGGCCGAGCAAAACGCTGGACAACTTTCTCTATTTTATCTGCATCCCTGCGGCGACCGCCGCGCTGCTGTTCCCCACGTGGACATCGCTGCCGGCGGCAAACTTCATGTTCCTGCACTCGACAAGCGTGCACATCCTGCTGGCGGCGTATCCGGTCATGCTTTTTGCTGCGGGAGATATCCGTCCGGAGCCGCGCATGATCGGCCGCTGCGTGCTGATGCTTGCGGCGATGGCGGCGCCGATCGCCGTCGTAAATCTGCTGTTGGATACGAATTTTATGTTCCTCATGTATGCGCCGGAGGGAAATCCGCTGGCATGGTTTGCGGCGCACTGCGGCAGCCATCTGGTCGGCTTTCCCATCCTGCTAGCAGCGGTGGGTGCGGTGATGGATATTCCGCTGATGGTGCGGCGCAGATGGAAGAAGAGAGGAGCGCGGGTGTGAACGGCGGATGGGCGCCGCTGCACCCCGGCGATCAAAACCGGCGCGGGGGGGGCTGAAAAGCCGTTCGGCTGAGCCAGGGCGCTGCATGCGCATATTGAAGCCGAGGTCGGATGACGGCGGCTTTTTCTGAAAAAACAAAAATCCGCTCTTGACAGGCGCACGGAAAAAACATATAATAACATCGTTGTCCAGCGGCAACAGATTCGCAATCCGGGTGTAGCGCAGTTGGTAGCGCGCATGGTTCGGGACCATGAGGCCGTGGGTTCAAATCCCGCCACTCGGACCATCGGTGAGTCCTTATGGGACTCACCGATTTTTTATAGCTCATATATAAATTTTTTGATTCTGCTGCACGGAAACGTGCAACATTTAACCTTTGGGCGCCTATATGTAGAACCCTAATTCTATAATATGGGAGAAAAATGCGTGTACAAAGTTAAGAAAATAGGTTATGTTATAGGTGACACCGCCTACCATTGCCTGCTTGAAAAAGCGCTGCGCATTACTTATGAAAGTAGACTGTGGAAGATTTGGCGGGCAATTAATCACATCAGGGACTTGTTATTATTGCGCATCCATGAATGGCAGGATTCTTGCGGTTGATGATCCAAAAATTGCTGAAATTCCGATCCACCCTAATTGTAAATGCTATATAGAATCACTCTCTTCCATTGTCGCTGGTACAGCAACAAATGCGGGAGCTGATGGTGTAGATTTATATGTTGCACTTCACGGTGTTTTGCCTAATAACTATCTTACACAGGCGGAAGCAAAGGAAGCGGGATGGGATAAGCTGCTCGGAAATTTAACTGAAGTATTGCCAGGGCGAATGATTGGCGGTGATGTGTTTGAAAATCGTAAGCACAAATTACCCGAAAGTCCAGAGCGTACTTGGTATGAGGCAGACTTTGATTATGATGGTGGTTATCGAAATAGCTGCCGTCTTCTTTACTCTGATGACGGTCTGTTGTTTGTTACCTATGACCATTATATGTCATTTTATGAAATTGGATTGGAGAACATTGTATGAATACAATTACCCTTGATTTTTCAGGCATCAAATCATATTGGGAACTACACGAGTATTTCAAAGATGTCTTTCAGCTCCCTGACTACTATGGACATAATATGGATGCATTATGGGACTGTTTGTATTGCTGCTATGATCATTCGACTGCGTTTGTTCTGAAGAATCTTTCGGCCGTTCCTAAAGAGTTGACACCCGAAATAAAAACGATGCTCGAATTATTTCGTGATCTGTCGCAAAAAGACGGCGTAAATATTGTGATCGAACCTGTGGAAGCTTCTGATATTTCAGATTATTTGATTTGATTGGATTTGATTGGATTGGATAAAGCTCCTTGCCGACTGCCAGCAAACCGTTGATATATCTGCGTTTTCTGAAATCCTATAATTACACTCCGACCAAGGGGGAGTTCCACAAGGAACTCTCCCGCTTTTTGTTTATATTTTCGATTTTAATTTTTTGACTTTTGCTGCACAAAAATATGCGCCTGCTCTGCTTCGGAGCCTGCGTATAGAAGGACGTGCCCCTTACAAAGTGTTCAATGAACAACTTGCATAAATCATGGCGTGAAAGTTCGGCTATTTTTTAATTGAAAAATCTTGCGATAAGTATTGCATTTTGCAAATTTCACCAAATTTTGAAAAAGGCTTGACAAGATACATGAAAATATATATGATACTTTGTACGAAAAGTTGTGCAATCCGCCGACTTCTCGTGCATTTTTTCGCTTTCGGGGAGGAATTATCCATGTGTGTGACGATCGGACTCGAAGGGGACATTGTGCAAGCGTAAATTGAAAGAAATTAAAAAGAGGGAGTTTATCATGGAAGAGAAAAAGACAACGCCGCAATATTCACTTATTGCGGGAATTTTATTCGGTATTTTTGCAGTCAGGTATCTTTCCTGGTGCGTTCAATATTTTACAGTTCTCTATCTTCTATGCTTTATTTGCTCTGCAGCGCTGGCAGTTTTGTTCATTATGAAGGAGCGGGACATTTGCACTACAGCGGTATTGGGCGGATTGGCGATAGTCGAACTGTGGAGATTCTTTACCGGTTTTGAAGGTTACACCGTTTGGAATTATTGGAGCGGCGATAGGTTCAGCTTGTTTGTTATGCTCCTGTATTTGCTTGTTGCACTCGCGTATGTTGGGTTATTCTGCATTGCAGCAGCAAATTATACCACTTGGTTGGACAAATATAAGCAGACGATCAACCGCTTCTGGTTCCTTCCGGCGGCATTGGTGTTTGTGAGAGCGGTACTTGGTGTTCTGGCGCTGATTTTAAGAGAAATTGGAATCATAGATTACTCTTACGCTTACCTTTACGGATGGTCGGAATTTCTTACATTACTTATAACAGCAGCGGCTATGCTTTTTGCCGGATTGGCAATCGTTTTCCCCGGTGGGATGCCAAACTATAGTGCAAACGCGCCTATATCCAATCAAAATGAAAGCGGGGATCAAACAGTGACTGCTGCAAATCAGCCCGGTGTGACAAGCGAAGCATATTGCGGCCTTGCCAAGCATGTTTTGCTGCTGCTCTTTACGTTTGGTATCTGGCATTATATCTGGATTTATCGGATGACCGGCTATACAAATGCAGTGCAGGATGAACAGCCGCGCAACCCCACAAATAAGCTGCTGCTTAGCCTTTTCGTTCCGTTTTATATCATCTACTGGACATATAAAACCGCGCAGCGTGTTGATAAGATGGCAGCGGCAAAGGGCCTTACTTCTGATATGGCGACGCTCTGCCTGATCCTGGAGATTTTCGTTTCTATCATCCCACCGATCCTGCTGCAGGATAAAATGAACAGTATTGTTACTGCCGGCGATGCCCGCCCCGCAGCGGCTCCCAGAGCACAGGGGGCAGGCAATGCAGCGCTTGGCACGGCGGAGGAACTGAAGACCTATAAAGAGCTTCTTGACAGCGGTGTGATCACCCAAGAGGAATTCGACGCAAAGAAAAAGCAGCTGCTCGGACTGTGATTTACAGATGAAAAGAGGAGCGGGACGTATTGTCCCGCTCCTCTTTTTTTGACGCACAAAGCGTGGGGGGGAACAGTCTGCAAACGCTGCGAGTGCAGCCGCACTTGCAGCTTTGTTTCGCGCGCCGCTGTGCAGACTCAGAACGTGCTGTGGCGGGCGAGGATCGCAGAGACGCGCGCCTTGTCCAGCGCGGGGAAGGAAAGGAAGGCGCGCGGTACAGCGGGCGGGTCGAGCAGCTTTTCCGCCCAGACCATATTGTACCAGCGGCCGAATTTCCAGCCGCAGCGGTTGAACACGCCGATGCGGCGGAAGCCAAGGTGCTCGTGGAAGCGGATGCTGTTGTAGCTGAGGTATTCGTCCTCCTCGTCCTGCGGCTCGCCGATACAGGCGTAGAGATTGTAAATGCCCTGCGAGCGGGAAAGCTCCTCGAGCGCGCCGTAGAGCGCCTTGCCAAGACCGCTGCGGCGCAGATCCTTGGCGACATAGATCGTCGTTTCCGCGCAGTGGCTGTATGCCTCGCGCGCGATAAAGGCGTGCGTGTAGGCGTAGCCGAGCAGCCGCCCGGTCTCATCCTCCGCCGCAAGATAGGGGTACTTCCGCACAATGCCTTCGATGCGGGAACGAAATTCCGGAACAGAGGGAACGGCATATTCGAATGAGATCGCCGTTTCCTCTACATAGGGGGCGTAAATCGAAAGCAGCCGCTCTGCATCGTCCGGCGTGACGGTGCGCAGGCGGAATTTGACAGCGTTCATCTGCGATGCCTTTCAAAGCCGTGGACCCAGTCAGATCTGAGGTAGTAAATGAGATAAATGGTGGAGCTGATCGCCCAGGTGAGGGGATAGGCCCAGTAGATATAGCCGATCTCGCCGATAAAGCGGACGACGAGCATGATGTAGATGATGCGGATGACGCACCAGACCGAGAGCATGATCATCATCGGAACGACCGCGCGCCCCGCGCCGCGGCAGACGGCGGCAATGGAGTGCGAGAACGCCAGCAGGCAGTAAAACAGCGCCACCGTGTGCGCCTGCTGCACGCCGAGTGTGATGACGCCGGGGGTGCTGTCGAACAGGCCGATGAGCTGAGGTGCGAAGAGGTAGTAAAGCAGGCCGATCAGCTCCGCCATGACAACGGCGACGAGAATGCAGAAGCGCGCGCCGCGCTTGGCGCGGTCGTACTGCCGGGCGCCGAGATTCTGCCCGACAAACGTGGTGCACGCCATCGTGAAGCTTGTGATGGGGAGAAAGGCGAAGCCCTCGACCTTGCAGTGCGCGCCGTAGGCCGCCATCGCGAGCATGCCGAACGAGTTGATCTGCGACTGCACGATGACGTTGGCAAGTCCGATGACGCAGTTCTGAATGCCGGAGGGGAGGCCGTAGCGAACGATCTCACGCAGCATATCGCCGTGCAGGCGGATATTGCGCGGCGTGACGGTGTAGACCTCGTCCTTGCGCAGAAGGTGGCGCAGGCAGAGCACAAAGCTGACCGTCTGGGAGATGACCGTTGCCACCGCGGCGGACCAGACGCCCCAGTGGAACGCGCCGATGAACAGAAGATCAAGCGCGATGTTCGTCAGCGACGAGATGATAAGGTAGTGCAGGGGACGGCGGCTGTCGCCGAGCGCGTTGAGCGCGCCGGCGCACATATTGTAGAGCACCGTTGCCAGCACGCCGAGAAAATAATAGCGGAAATATTCCACTGCCTCGGGCATGACCTGCGCGTCTGTGTTCATCCAGACGAGGAACGTCGGCGTGAACAGCACGCCCACAAGCGTCAGCCCTGCGCCGGAGACGATGCCGAAGGCGAGGTTTGTGTGGATAGCGCGCGAGACGTTTTCGTAGTCGCCCGCACCGAAATATTTGGAGATGGCAACGCCGGCGCCCATCGACGTGCCGATAAACAGGCTCGTGAGCAGCATGATGAGCGTGCCGGACGAACTGACGGCGGCGAAGGCGTTCGTGCCGAGAAACTTGCCGACGATGAACACGTCGGCCGTGCTGTAGAGCTGCTGAAAAACCTGGCTGATGAAGATGGGCAGCGCGAAGCGCAGAATGAGCGGGACGGGACCGCCCTCGGTCATGTTGCGCACGGTCTGCACGGGCCTTGCGGCGGACGGCTGAGGCATGGACTTCCTCACTTTCTCCTGTCCGCGTGAAGGGGACAGGCGGGTCAAAATGGCGGAAAAAGGAAAAGCGCCGCGAAAACGGTGCTTTTCCTGTGATATCCGATCGGATATGCAGTCAAAGACTGTCGTATCTTTACGGGGATATTATATATGGCTTTTGCGGGAAAGTCAACTACATCGCAAGGCTCAGCAGCAGCGGTGTGACATAGGACTCCACGAGCGCGGCGATCAGCAGCAGCGGTACGGCGGCGAAGAGAAATACGCGCAGACAGTCCAGCACGCGGGGAAAAAACGGCGCGGAGCCGTCCTTGCTGCGCAGACGGTCTGTCCCCGTGCGGCAGAGCAGCAGACCCAGCGCGCAGGAGAGGATCAGGGCTGCCAGCTCAAAGATCCCATGCGGCAGGATGCCGAGGAAATACACGCCGAGACCGATCCCCTGCTGCTGGTAGACGGCGGCAAACGAGCCGAGCATCAGCGCATTCATGCCGAGCGCGAGTGCGCTGAGCGGCAGGAACGGGATGAGCCCGTAGAGCATCGAGAGGAGGGACGCCGTGATGTTGTTGAAAAACAGCGTTGCCATCATCTGCGACTGGGGGACATCGTCGGTAAGACCCAGCTGCTCGACCTGCGCGGCAAAGCGTTGAAGCGCCTGCTGCGCCATATTGGGAAAGATCATTCCCGCGGCAAAGCCCAGCAGCACCAGAACGCCGAATGCCGCCGCGGTATGCAGAAATTCCCGTCGGAGGACGCCGCTGCGCAGCGTTGGGCAGTACCGTTCGATCATGAAAGCATGGCGATGCCGGCCTTGACGCGCCTGACCGTCTCCTCGCGGCCGAGGATGCGGCAGATCTCGACTGCGCCGCCGGGCGTGACGAGCTTGCCCGCAACGGCGATGCGCAGCGGCCACATGAGCGTCGCGTTCTTCACGCCGAGCTCCTCGGCAAACGAGACGAGCATATCGTGGATGGCATCGTTCGTCCACTCGGGCAGCTGCTCGAGCTTGGGCAGGACCTTATTGAGCATCTCGAGCGAGATATCGGAATTGGTCTTGGACTTTTTGTTCGTATAGAATTCCACACCGTAATCGGGCAGCGCATCGAAGAAATCCACCTTTTCGGGGATGTCGGTGAGCTTTTCGCAGCGGGCCTGCAAAAGCGCTGCGATCTCGCTGACGGAGTACGCCTCGTTCCTGACGGCCTGACGAATGTAAGGCTCGGCAACTTTACAGAATTTCTCCGGCGGGAGATCGCGGAGATAGTTCGCGTTGAAATACGTCAGCTTTTCGATGTCGAAGATGGCGGGGGACTTGGAAATGCCGCCGATGTCGAAGGCATCGACCAGCTCGTCGAGCGTGAAGAACTCCTGCTCGCTCTGCGCGCCGCGCGGCGACCAGCCGAGCAGCGCCACATAGTTGAGGATGGCGGGCGTCAGGAAGCCCTGCGCCTTGAGGTCCTCGTAGCTCGGGTCGCCGTGGCGCTTGGACATCTTGTGCTG
>DHMW01000074.1:2002-4882 GCA_002405995.1 Oscillospiraceae bacterium UBA4632 | reverse complement strand
TTTTCTGTGTGCGCAGGCGCACGATGTTCTCTCCAAGTGTCATGTGATGGGGTTCTCCTTTGCAGATTTTCTGCGTTCAGCTTACCAAAAGGCGCGCCAAAAGTCCACCAAGCGGGGTTGAAAAGTTAGCAACCAACGGTTGCAGCTCAAAAAAAGAGGGGGCACGGCAGTGCCCCCTCTTTTTTCGTTTACATTTCGTAGTCCACAGCCACGCGGTCCGCGCGGATGGACTTGCACAGCTCGCTCGCGGCGACGTGCCGGGGATCGGTCTTGTAGGCGGCCAGATCCTCCATGGAGTCGAACTCGGAGACGAGCACGGCGTCGTAGTTGTCCTTGCCGATGTTTTTTGCGACCTCGCATTTCTTCAGCTGCGGGATCACGCCGTCAAGCGCCTTGAGACGCGCAAGAAATTCGTCGGCCTGTGCGCCGGTGCCTTCGCGGAACTTCCACATAACGATGTGACGTATCATGGCAGCGCCCTCTTACTTTGCGTTATAGACCTCGATGGCCTTTTTGAGGATGTCCATCGCGCGCTCGATCTTGGAGCACTCGAGAACATACGCCATGCGGACCTCGTTTTTGCCCTTGCCGGGCGTTGCGTACATCGGCGCGCCGGGGGCGAACATCACAGTCTCGTTGTTGTCGTTGAACTCCTCGAGCAGCCACTGCTGGAACTTGTCGGCGTCGTCCACCGGCAGCGCCGCCATCAGGTAGAACGCGCCGCCCGGCACGTCGAACACGACGCCGGGGATCTCGCCGAGCTTGCGGCAGAGCGTGTCGCGGCGCTTCTTGTACTCGTCGCGCACGGCGGCAAAGTACTCGGGACCGACGGTGTAGAGCGCGGCGGAGGCGACCTGGTCGAGCGTGGCGACCGAGAGCCTTGCCTGGCAGTACTTCATCGCGTGGCTCATGAGCTGCTTGTTCTTGGAGATCAGGCAGCCGATACGCGCGCCGCAGGCGGAAAAGCGCTTGGAAACGGTGTCGATGACGATGATGTTCTCGCTCGCCTTGTCGGCAAATTCGCCGAAGGACTGGAGCTTCTGCCCGCCGTAGACAAACTCGCGGTAGGCTTCGTCGCCGATGAGGAACAGGTCGTGCTTGACCGCGAGATCGACGAGCATCTCCATCTCCTCATGGCTGAGGATGACGCCGGTGGGGTTGCCGGGGTTCGTGACCATGATGGCGCGCGTGTGCTCGTTGATCAGCGGCTCGATCTTTTCGCGCTCGGCGTAGTGGTAGCCCTCCTCCGGGCAGGTCGGGATGGGCGTGATGGACGCGCCGCAGGTGCGGGTCATCGTGTTGTAGTTGGGATAGAACGGCTCGGGGATGAGGATCTCGTCGCCGTCGTCAAGGATGCACTGCAGCGCGATCTGCAGCGCCTCGCTGCCGCCGGTGGTGACGTAGATCTCGCTCTTGTCAAAGTGCATGTCGAGCTTGTCATAGTAGCCCTGGATGGCGTCGATCAGCTCGGGGATACCGGGGGAGGGCGCATAGGCGAGAACGGGCTGCTCAAATTCCTTGATCGCTTTGAAAAATGCCGGAGGGGTCTGCACGTCGGGCTGGCCGATGTTCAGATGGTAGATGCTGACGCCGCGCTTTTCCGCCGCCACCGCATAGGGGTGGAACTTGCGCATCGGGGAAAGGCCGCATTTTTCAACCTTGCTGGAAAATTTCATTGGGTGTTCTCCTCCTCTTGATTTGAATAAGGCGCGTGCTCCAAAAATGGAATAAATTCTCTTCCAAGCTGTATTATAACGCCCGCCGGGGCGAAAAACAACTGGGCTATGCGGAGAAAGACAGCGCGGCGGCTTGTGGGAATTGCCCAAGTGCGTTCAGATATCGTTAAGGGAGGACTCGCCGCAGACGCGCACGCCGTTTGCCTTCAGCAGCTCTGCCGTTATGCCGTCGCCATCTGTCAGACGGCGGGAAAACGTGCCGTCATAGATCCTGCCGCAGCCGCAGCTGGGGCTTTTTTCCTTGAGCACGGCGGCACGGCAGCCGTTCGCACGGCAGATGGCAAGCGAAGCCTCTGCGCCGCGGCGATAGGCATCCGTCACGTCGCGCCCGTCGGACATGACGACCCGTCCGCCGCGCCGCTCGCTGGGGAGGCGCGGCGTGGGCAGTCCGCCCAGCTGCTCGGGACAGACGGGGATCAGCTCATACCGCTCCGCCAGCGCCTGCACACGAGGATCTGCCTTGCTTTTTCCGTCGTAGCGGCAGGGCGTGCCCAGCAGGCACGCCGAAACCAGCAGCCTATCCATGGCGAACCTCCAGCGCGCTGCCGTTGAGCGCGGCCTCGGCGAGCGCTTCGCCCTCATAGCGCAGCTTGAGCGAGAAAAAGGGCGCATCGCTGTCCAGCAGCCGCAAAAAGAGCTTGTCGCCCTCCCATGCGGGCAGCGCCAGCAGCTCCTCCTTCCTGATCCACGCAAGCTCGCCCTCGTCGCAGTCCTTGAGCTTGCCCGTAAAGCCGTCGGCCGTGAAAAGGTGCATATATTCCGGTTCCCAGCGGTCAGAAACAAAGGTCACGATGCCGCGGTAGCGGTAAGATGTAAGCGTCAGCCCGGTTTCCTCCTTCGCCTCGCGCAGCATACATTCCTCGGGGCTTTCGCCGCGCTCGAATTTTCCGCCGATGCCGATCCACTTGTCGCGGTTGCAGTCGTTTTCCTTCTTTGTGCGGTGCAGCATCAGGTATTTGCCGCCGCGTTCGATGTAAATGAGCGTCGTGTTTACGGCGCGAAAAATATTGCCGTTCATCTGGACCTCCTGCGCATTTTCTGCTGCCAGTATAAGGGGGGCGGAGAGAAATTGCAAGATTTAAGATTTTGTGCTTGACTTCGGATTGATTTCTGCTATAATGATTTTTGCTGTCGAGCACTACGA
>DHMW01000074.1:1508-1825 GCA_002405995.1 Oscillospiraceae bacterium UBA4632 | reverse complement strand
GCTTAGAATACCAAAGGGTTGCCGCCTTTTTTTATTTCAAATTCTGCGTCCAGAAAAAAGATATTTTCGCATTATTTCTTGAGAAAGAGCGCACCGCAGACCTGCGCGTACTTTGAGAAACTGATGCCTGCGTGGAAGAATATCAATGTAAAATAAAACCCCGCCTCTGGTCAAATGATCTGAATTCAGCAAAGGCTCCGCCTACTTTTCCTTGGAACTTTTTTGAAAAAAGTACCGTCTATAATTATTATAGTGATCCTTTCAAAATCTTTCAGACGGAGGAGCGAACGATGAAACGGATTTTTGCATTTCTGCTT
>DHMW01000074.1:0-1379 GCA_002405995.1 Oscillospiraceae bacterium UBA4632 | reverse complement strand
GCGCCAATAAGTACCAGCTGGCTGCCGCCCAGTATCCGCAGATGGCGCAGTATCCGGATGAGAGCAAGTTTACCAAGCTCAACGGGGACTTTGACAGCGACGGTTTTGACAAGGTCTATGACGCATGGTGGGCAGACCGTAAAAAGCAGCTGGAGCAGCCGGAGGGCTATACGGACGTGTTGGACAGCTATCTCCGCACCGTCATCCCGCAGCTGCTTACCGGCAGAGCCGGGGAGAACAAAGCCTGCTCGCCCATCAACATCTACATGGCCCTTGCCATGCTGGCAGAGATCACGGACGGTAAGAGCCGTGATCAGATCCTTGCGCTGCTCGGCAGCAGCGATCTGGATGCGCTCCGCACCGAGGCGTCCGCCGTGTGGAACGCCAATTACTGCGATGACGGCGCTGTGACCAGTATCCTTGCCAGCTCGCTGTGGCTCAACAACAAAATCAACTTCAAGCAGGAAACGATGGATGCGCTGGCAAAGTATTATTATGCCTCTTCCTTCCGGGGCGAAATGGGCTCCGCCGCCTTTGATCAGGCACTTCAGAACTGGATCAACCAGCAGACCGGCGGCCTTCTGAAGGAGCAGGCCTCCGGCCTGACGATGGACAAGGAAACGCTCCTTGCCCTTGCGACCACTATCTATTTCCGCGCCAGGTGGAGCGGAGAATTTTCCGAAAGCAATACCAGCCCGGATACTTTCCACGCAGACAGCGGGGATGTGACCTGCGATTTCATGCATCAGAGCGGAACGAATGCCTATTACTGGAGCGACCGCTTTTCCGCAGTCCCGAAAAGCTTGGAGGGCAACGGCGCCATGTGGTTCCTGCTGCCCGACGAGGGCGTGACGCCGGAGGAACTGCTTGCCGATGAACAGACGATGGATTTCCTGCTCAGCGGTGGAGAAAGCGCGGAGAGCAAATACCTCATTGTCAACCTCTCTGTCCCCAAGTTTGATATTGCGTCGGATCTGGATCTGACGGAAAGCCTGAAAGGGATGGGCATCACTGATGTGTTTGACCCATCTATCTCGGATTTCTCTCCTATGACCAACGATACGGAAGTCTATCTCTCTCAGGCCAAACACGCAGCGCGTGTCGCCATCGATGAAGAGGGCGTCACCGCTGCGGCCTATACGGCCATGATGATGTGCGGCGCGGGCGCGCCGCCGGAGGAGGAAGTGGACTTCACCTTGGACCGTCCCTTTGTATTTGCCATCACGGGAACGGACGGTCTGCCGTTGTTTGTGGGGGTTGTACATCAGCCGCAGGCGTAAATGAGAGAACGGCATCGCTTATGGGATCCAAACCGCAAAGCCGTATTGCCAAACACGATCCTATCCGGTATAATAGCATCACATCCCGTACTATTTGAG
>DHMW01000100.1:4480-11150 GCA_002405995.1 Oscillospiraceae bacterium UBA4632 | reverse complement strand
AAAGCGAAAGCTGCGCCTGCGGATCCCGGGCGTCCCCTAATGGCATGGGGGAGCCGACCCTGTTTCTGCGGAGACCTGCTGCTGTGCCGGAGCGGACTCCCGTTTTGGGTACGCGACTCCGGTACGGGGCGGGATGTGAACCTGCATTGCGGTGCTACCCGGCTTTATGCCGCGAACGCTGTGTGCAGCGTAGCCTGCCTTGCGTGGGGGAGGCGGATAGGAGAACAACGTGCAGACCCTGGCCAAGGGCGAAGCACGATCGCTCCTTGAAATCTTTCCTGCAAAAGAGGATAAGAAACGGCGTGACTCCGGGGCGGAAATCGCCTAGGCTGTCGCAAGGGCAGCGGAAGGGTTACAGTGCGGACTAAGTGGCAATCGGGTACCTCGTCTGGAAACAACGGGGTGCAGCGCCTAAGGGGGAACCGCCTCCATCGGCAACGAGAGGTGCGCTGTGGGGAAAGCCAACCCGACCTATGCCGCAGGATTACCTTCTGCTGCTGCCGTTGCCTTAGCACATTTTTGATCGAAAACATGAGGAAGAAAGCCTTGGAAGACGAAGACGAAGCAAACGAAGAGACGCGAAAGAACCAGAAAAAAACCGACAAGACGCCGAGCCATGCCCGCTGGGTCATCCGCGTATTTCTCATCGCGGTGGCTCTTTCCGCGGCGATGAGCCTGTGCTCCGGCGCAGTGCTGGAGGACGCCGGCTATGCGAGCGCGACGCTGATCCTGCTGCTGTTCATCGCGCTCGGCATTCTGTTCGATATCATCGGCGTCGCCGTGACGGCGGCGAATCCCAAGCCGTTCAATTCCATGGCCGCGCACCGCGTCAAGGGCGCAAGGGAGGCGCTCTACCTCATCCGCAACGCGGAAAAGGTCGCCTCCTTCTGCAACGACGTGGTCGGCGATATCTGCGGCATCGTCAGCGGCTCGACCGCGACGGTCATTGTCGTGCTGCTGCAGCAGAGCTTTGGCTGGCGCAGCATCATCGTGTCCACGGTGGTCACGGCGCTGATCTCCGGCCTGACGATCGGCGGCAAGGCGATCGGCAAGAAGGTCGCCATGAAAAAGAGCAAGGATGTCATCTACCTGACGGCAAAGGCGCTGTCGGTGCTGCATCTTGTCAGATAAAAGAAGGGCAGACCATTGATTCTCGAAACCATCCATGACCCCAACGACATCAAATCGCTCAACGACGCACAAACGCAGCTTCTTTGTACAGAGCTGCGTGAATTTTTGCTGAAGAGCGTTTCAAAGACCGGAGGGCATCTTGCCTCCAACCTCGGCGCGGTCGAGTTGACGGTCGCCATCCACCGCGTGTTCGATACCTCGCGCGACCGGCTGGTGTTCGACGTGGGGCACCAGTGCTATCCCCACAAGATCCTTACCGGGCGGCGAGAGCAGTTCGGCACGCTGCGGCAGTACGGCGGCATTTCCGGCTTTCCCAAGCCGCGCGAGAGCGTGCACGACGCTTTTATTGCCGGGCACGCCTCCAATTCCGTTTCCGTGGCGCTCGGCATGGCGAAGGCGCGCACGCTGCTGCATGAGGAATACGCCGTCCTTGCCCTCATCGGCGACGGCGCGCTCTCCGGCGGGCTTGCCTACGAGGGGCTCAACAACGCGGGCGCGAGCGGCGAGCCGCTGATCGTTATCCTGAATGACAACGGCATGTCCATCAGCAGCAATGTCGGCGCGGTGAGCCAGCATCTCGGCATGCTGCGCACGAAGCCCGCCTACTACGAATTCAAGAAAACCTACCGCGACGTACTGGAGCGCAGCGCGATGGGGCGCGCGGTGTATGATTTCAACCATCACCTGAAAACGAATCTCAAAAAAGCGCTGCTGCCGAATTCCACAATGTTTGAGGATATGGGCTTTACCTACCTTGGCCCTGTGGACGGGCACAGCGTGGAAAAGCTGACCAACACGCTGCGCTGGGCAAAGGAGCTCCGGTGCCCGGTGGTGGTGCATGTGCACACGAAAAAGGGCAGGGGCTACGGCCCTGCCGAGCGCGAGCCGGAGCGCTATCACGGCGTGGGGCCGTTCGACCCGAAGCTCGGCGTGCCGCGCGCGCACAAGCAGGACTTTTCCGCCGTTTTCGGCGAGGAGCTGTGCCGCATGGCGCAGACGGATCCGAAGCTCTGCGCGATCACGGCCGCCATGTGCGACGGGACCGGCCTGCATGACTTTGCCGGACGGTATCCTGACCGCTTTTTCGACGTCGGCATCGCCGAGGGGCACGCCGTGGCGATGGCTGCGGGCATGGCGAAGCAGGGGCTGACACCGGTCGTGGCGATCTACTCGAGCTTTTTGCAGCGCGGCTATGACCAGCTGATCCACGACACGGCGCTCTCTGACCTGCACGTTGTTTTTGCGGTCGATCGCGCAGGCATGGTCGGCGCGGACGGCGAGACGCATCACGGAATATTCGACGCGACGTTCCTCTCCGATATCCCGAATATGACGGTGCTTTGCCCGTCGAGCTTCGCCGAGCTGCGCGCGATGCTGCATCGCGCGATCTATGAGATCAAGGGGCCTGTCGCCATCCGTTACCCGCGCGGCGGCGAGGGGGAATATCGCTCCGACAGCGGGGCGGCAAATATCGTTTCGCTGCGCGAGGGGGAGGATATCACCCTCTGTGCCTACGGCACAATGATCAACAACGTGCTTGACGCGGCGGATATCCTCGCGGGGGAGGGCATTTCCGCGCGCGTGATCAAGATCAACGCGATCTCCCCGCTTTACGACAGCGATATGCGCAGCGCCGTCGGAAAAACAAAGGCGCTGCTCGTGGCGGAGGAGTGCGCCAGCGTTGGCTGCATGGGGCAGCGCATGGCGGCGATCCTTGCGTGGAACAAGATGTCGCCCGAACGGCTGGAGCTGTGCAACCTCGGCAAGACGTTCCCTGCGCAGGGATCGGTGGAGGCGCTTTACCGGGAGTTCGGGCTGGACGTCGCCTCGCTTGCGAAAAAGGCCGCGGAGGTGCTGCGATGAGCAACAAAACGAGACTCGATGTGCTGCTGGTGGAGCGCGGGCTGGAGCAGACGCGACAGCGGGCGCAGGCGGTCATCATGAGCGGACAGGTATTCGTGAACGGCCAGCGTGTGGACAAGTCCGGCTCCGCCGTTCCGAACGACGCGGACGTTGAGGTGCGCGGCAATGTGCTGCGCTATGTCAGCCGCGGGGGGCTGAAGCTGGAAAAGGCAATGACGGTCTTCGGCCTCCGGCTGGACGGCTGCATCTGCGCCGATATCGGTGCATCGACCGGCGGCTTTACCGACTGCATGCTGCAAAACGGCGCCAAAAAGGTCTATGCGGTGGACGTTGGCTACGGCCAGCTCGACTGGAAGCTGCGCTCGGACGAGCGCGTGGTCAGCATGGAGCGCACGAACGCGCGCTACCTTGACCGTGAGCAGATCCCGGACGAGCTGGATTTTGCCAGCATCGACGTGTCGTTCATCTCGCTTTCGCTGATCCTGCCGGCGGTCAGGCGTGTCCTGAAAGAGGACGGGCACGTAGCCTGCCTTGTCAAGCCGCAATTTGAGGCGGGCCGGGAAAAGGTCGGGAAAAAGGGCGTTGTGCGCGACCCTGCCGTGCATCTTGAGGTGTTGGAGCACTTCCTTGTGCATGCAAAGCGATCCGGCTTTACAGTGCTTGATATCACGTTTTCTCCGATCCGCGGACCGGAGGGGAACATTGAATATCTCGGCTATCTCGCCAGCGGCGAGGGGGCGGAGAGGGAGTTTGACTTGAACGCGCTTGTCGAGCAGTCGCATCAGGCGCTCGACCATGGGAAGGAGGGGACCTGATGCTCAAAAAGGTGATCCTGTGCCCCAACCCCTACCGCGATGCGCAGCTGCGCGTGGCGAAGGAGGCAAAGCGCGTGCTGGATGAGGCGGGCTGTCCGAATGTGGTGTGCCTGCCGTTCCGGAACCAGGACCGGCCCGAGGGCTACGGGCTGACCATCGAGCCGCTGCAGCAGGAGCTGCGCGGCGCGGATCTGATCATTGCCTTCGGCGGCGACGGGACCATCCTGCACCTTTCCAAGACCGCCGCGCACAAGGATGTGCCGGTGCTGGGCGTCAACCTCGGCAGCCTCGGCTTCATGGCGGAGCTTGAAAGCCGCGACCTTGCGCGCCTGCGCGGCCTCTGCGACGGTAAGTACGACATCGAGAGCCGCATGATGCTCGACGTCAGCGTGCAGCGCGACGGGCGCGTGATCTACTCCAACCTCGCGCTCAACGAGGCGCTGATCGCGCGCGGCAGCGTATCGCGCGTGATCCGCCTGCGCATCGATACCGAGCAGGGCAAGCTTGTGGACGTGGCAGGCGACGGCGTGATCGTTGCAAGCCCCACAGGCTCGACGGCATACTCGCTTTCGGCGGGCGGGCCGGTCGTGGAGCCGACGGCGCGCAATTTTATCGTCTCGCCGATCTGCGCGCACAGTGTGCACGCCAATTCCTATGTGCTCTCGCCTGAACGCGTCATCACCGTGCAGACGGAGAAAAACGGTTATAAGCCAGTGCTTTTGAGCGTGGACGGAGGGCGGGCGTTTTCCCTGCGCAGCGGCGACAGCGTGGAGGTCCGGCGCTCCAAATACGACACAAAGCTCGTGCGCCTGAGTAAGCGGAGCTTTTGCGAAATACTACAAAAGAAAATGCTGATGGGAGGATACAGTGATGAAGAATGAGAGACAGGACAAGATCCTTGCGATCATTGCCGCGGAGGCGATCGAAACGCAGGAGCAGCTGATCGACCGGCTGCGCGAGGAGGGAATCTCCTGCACGCAGGCGACGATCTCGCGCGATATCAAGCAGCTGCACCTGATCAAGGAGCCGACCGGCAGCGGCACCTATCGCTACGCTGTGTCTGCGCAGAAGGTGAAGCTCAACCTTGCTGACCGCCTGCAGACCATTCTGCGCGAGAGCATCATTTCGGTGGACTGCGCACAGAACCTCGTCCTGATCAAGACGATGCCGGGGCTCGGTCCCGCAGCGGGCGCCGCGTTTGACGGGATGGATATCCCCTCCAAGGTCGGCACTGTGGCGGGCGACGATACGGTCCTTGTCGTGATGCGCGAAAACGAGTCCGCGCTCGAGCTGTGCAGCGAGATCGAGGAAATGCGCCGCCAGCGCCAGCACCGGTAAGCGATGCTGGAGCTGCTGCACATCGAGAATATCGCGATCATTGAACGCGCGGACATTTCGTTCGGGCGCGGCTTCAATGCGCTCACCGGCGAGACCGGCGCGGGTAAATCCATCGTGATCGATGCGCTCGGCGCCGTGCTCGGCCAGCGCACCTCGCGCGAGCTGATCCGCACGGGGGCTGACAAAGCGTTCGTGAGCGCGGCGTTCGGCGATGTTCCCGCAGACCTGCCGGGCTTTGCGGAAAACGGCCTTTCCCCTGAGGAGGACGGCAGCGTCCTCTTGCAGCGCGAGCTGCACGGCGACGGGAAAAACGTCTGCCGCGTGAACGGGCGCCCGGTGACGGTCGCGCAGCTCAGATGCATCGGCGCGAGCCTGCTCAATATCCACGGCCAGCACGACGGGCAGCAGCTGCTCGACGAGGAGCAGCATCTTGCCTATCTTGACCGCTTCGGACGCGTGGACGATGCGCTCGCGCTCTGCGCGGAACGCTTCCGCGCGCTGCGGGAAACGCGCAGGCAGATCGAAGCGCTGCGGATGGACGAGGCGGAAAAGGCACGCCGCGTGGATATGCTGCACCACCAGATCGATGAGCTGGAGCGGGCAGATCTCCGCGAAGGGGAGGAGGAAGAGCTTCTCACCCGGCGCAATATCCTGCGGAACGGGGAGCGGTTCCTTTCGTCGGTCTCGGAGGCGGATGCCTGCCTGAACGGCGGAGATGATTTCTCCGGCGCTGTAGCTGCCATCAAGCAGGCGGAGGACGCCCTGCGGGGGCTGCGGGGTCTTGGCGATGAATTCACCGCGCTGTCGGACCGGCTGGAGGGGCTGCGCTGTGAAGTCTATGACCTTGCGGAAACCATACGCGATAAAAAGAATGAATATGACTTTTCGCCGCAGGAGCTGGACATGGTGGAAGCACGCTGCGACCAGCTCTACCGGCTGAAAAAGAAATACGGTGCAAGCGTGGAAGAGATGCTTGCGTATCTTGAAAGGTCGCGCGGCGAGCTGGACCGCATTGAATATGCGGATGACCGCATCGCGCAGCTTCGGCAGACGGAGAACAGGCAGGAGGCTGCGGCGATGGAGGCGGCGCACGCGCTGTCTGCGCGCCGCAGGGCTGCGGCAAGGGAGCTGGAGGCGCGTATTTCCCGGGAATTATCCGAGCTTGATATGCCGAAGCTCCGCTTTTCCATCGACTTTCAGGAAAAAGAGCTTGCTGAGGACGGTGTCGATGCGGCGGCGTTCCTGATGTCCGCCAACGTGGGCGAGGCGCTGCGGCCGATCCAGAAGATCGCCTCCGGCGGCGAGCTGTCGCGTATCATGCTGGCGCTGAAGAACGTGCTGGCCGAGCAGGACAGCGTGATGACCATGGTGTTCGACGAGGTGGACACCGGCGTTTCGGGCAGGGCTGCCCAGCGCGTGGCGGAAAAGCTTGCGCGGCTCTCGCGCACCCGCCAGGTGCTGTGCGTAACGCATCTGCCGCAGCTCGCGGCGATGGCGGATGTGCATTTCGGCGTGGAAAAGGG
>DHMW01000100.1:0-4422 GCA_002405995.1 Oscillospiraceae bacterium UBA4632 | reverse complement strand
GAGGAAAACGGGCGCACGCTCACGCGTGTGAACGCGCTTGACCGCGCCGCGCGCCGCCGCGAGGTCGCGCGCCTGAGCGGGGGAGATACGCCGAGCGAGACGATGCTCTGCGGGGCAGAGGAATTGCTGTCCGCTGCGGAAAACTATAAAAAACATATACTGTAAAGCAAAACTGCTTTGCGATATGCTGATTGCCACTATTGGAAAGGGATCCCACTTTTATGAATGAATTTGCCGCGCGCATTGAGCGCGATTTTCCGGTGCGCCGCAGAGAAAAGCAGAAAACCGAGTTCCGCACCTGGCTTGTCCATACGCTCAAGGAGCTTGGCTATTCGCCGCGGCTCGAGGGCGGGGAATCCGCGCTCTCGCTTGGCGGCGCGATGCGCAATGTCGTCGTGGGCGACGTTGAAAAAGCAAAGCTTGTGCTCGCTGCGCATTACGATACCGGTGTGCGGGATCTGCTGCCGCCGCTTCTCTGTCCGACGCGCCCGGTGACGTTTCTGCTCTACCAGGCGCTGTTCCCCATCCTTGTGCTGGCGGGCAGCTTTGCTGTCTCACTGGCGGTGACCTTCCCGCTTGACCTGCCGGGGCTGACGCTGCCGCTGTTTCTGCTCCTGCTGGCGGCCGCGCTCTTTTACCCGAAGTACGGCCCCGACGAGCAGAGGACGCTGAATGCCAACACCTCCGGCGTCGTTGCGCTGCTGGAGGTCGCAAAGGCGCTGACGCCGCGTTATCGCGGGGAGGTGTGCTTCCTCTTTCTCGACGGCGGGACGCAGGCGGGCAAAGGCGCGAAGGGGCTGCGCCGCGCGCACCCCTGTCTGAAGGAAAAGACCGTCGTTGTGATCGACTGCGTGGGCGAGGGAGACGAGCTGCTGATCCTGCCGGGCAAGGCGAGCCGCTGGGACGGCGCGCTGCTTGACACGATCAACGAGCAGTTCCGCAACAGCGAGAAGAAGACCTGCTTTCTCAAGACGGACGGGCTTGTGACCTTCCCGTCCGACAACCGCGCCTTTGCGCACAGCACCGCTATCTGCGCCTGCCGGAAGGTCAGCGGCTTCGGACGGTGCATCACGCCGCGCACGGCGCGCGGGATCGACGAGGAAAATCTTGCCATCCTGCGCGATGGGCTGGTGAGGCTTGCAATGTATTACCGACCGGAAACGTAGGTTTTGCGTCTCCTGCGCGGCTTTCTC
Source organism: Oscillospiraceae bacterium UBA4632 (assembly GCA_002405995.1). Taxonomy (GTDB): domain Bacteria; phylum Bacillota; class Clostridia; order Oscillospirales; family Oscillospiraceae; genus Hominicoprocola. The sequence continues at coordinate 3,229 of DHMW01000100.1, read as the reverse complement.
TTGATTTTGCTGTGCGGAGGGAGTATGATCTTCCTCTGATTATTCATCCCATACGGACCGGGAGGACTTTGTTATGGACAGGGAAAAGAAAAATGCGATCATCCACGCGGCGGCTGCGGGCGTGGCAGAGAACTACCGCACCTCAAACATCCCCATGTACGGCGACGCGCTGCGTATGCCCTCGCGCGACGCGGTGATCGAGATCATCCGCGACTGCCAGAAGCTGCTGTTCCCCATCTACTACGGCAACCGGGACCTTTTGAAGCTTCCGCCCGAGCAGTACAGCGCGCTGCTGATGGAGCATATCCACGAAAAGCTGACGCGCCAGGTGGCGCTGACGATGGACGAGAGCGAGGAGAACTATGACCGCGCCTGCGAGGTCAGCAACAGCTTCATCGCGCGCCTGCCGTCCATTCAGGAACTGCTGCTCAAGGACCTTGCCGCCAATTTTGACGGAGACCCCGCCGCCTACAGCAAGGAGGAGGTCCTGCTCTCTTACCCCGGCATGTTCGCTATTTTCATCTACCGCATCGCCCATGAGCTGTACCGGAGCGGGGTGGCGATGATCCCTCGCATGATGTCAGAATACGCCCACTCGCAGACGGGGATCGACATCAACCCGGGTGCAACGATCGGCGAATATTTCTTTATCGACCACGGCACGGGCGTCGTCGTCGGCGAGACGACGGTCATTGGCGACAATGTCAAGCTCTATCAGGGCGCGACGCTCGGCGCGCTCTCGCCCGCGGGCATGGCGACGAATCCCGGCGTGCGCCGCCACCCCAAGATCGGCAACAACGTCGTCATCTATGCCAACTCCACGCTGCTCGGCGGCGCGACGGAGGTCGGCGACAATGTGGTCATCGGCGGCAACGCGTTTTTGACCTCGTCGGTCGCGCCGGACACGGTCGTGAGCGTCAAAACGCCGGAGATGAATTTCCGCGGCAAGCGGCATAAGGAAGAATGATCCTGACGGAAAACGCGCGTCTCCGCCTGCGGACGATGCGGCGGGAGGATCTGGACGAATTATATGCTCTGCTCTCAGATGAAGCGGTGATGCGTTGGCTGGAGCCGCCGTTCAGCCGCGCGCAGACCGAAGATTTTTTAGAGCGGGCGGGGCTCTGCGAGCCGCCGCTCGTTTACGCCGCGGAAGGCCCGGCAGGGGAGTTCCTCGGCTATGCCATCTACCACGACTATGATGAACGCAGCCGCGAGCTCGGCTGGGTGCTCAAGCGCTCCGCGTGGCACAAGGGCTATGCAGGCGAAATGACAGATCTTTTGACCGCGCTTGCCCGGCGGGAGGGGAAGGACGCCGTGATCGAATGTGTCCCCGAACAGACCGTGAGCGCGCACATCGCACGCAGGCACGGCTTTTCCTATGAGGGCAGTGCAAACGGTCTTGACGTTTACCGCCGACACGCTACAGAATAAGAAAGAGAGCGCTTCCCGACATCGGGAAGCGCTCTCTTCGTATAATGTCCAAATTTCGCACCCGCCGGCGCGAAAACGGTTTGATTTGTTTTCTGCCGCGACATGTGCGTGGCAGAAAACACTTTGCGCGGAGTGAGCGTCGAATCGTTTGCTTCAAGCGAACGACCGAGGCGCAGAACGCAGCGGAATTTTCTCAAAAATAAGGGGCTCTTCCAACGGAAGAGCCCCTTATTTTTGAAATGCTTATAGAAGCAGTACGCCTGCGTCCTCGCAGACCTTCTGCGTTTCCTTGTCCCAGAGGGAGGCCTGGACCTCGCCGATGTGCGCCGTGCCGATGAGCAGCATGCAGAGCCGGCTCTGACCGATGCCGCCGCCCATGGTCAGCGGCAGCTCGCCCGCAAGCAGCATCCTGTGGAAGGGGAGTGTGCGGCGGTCATCGCAGCCGGCGATGGTCAGCTGTGCGTCGAGCGACTTGGGATCGACGCGGATGCCCATGGAGGAGACCTCGAAGGCGTGACCGAGCACGTCGTTCCAGTAGAGGATATCGCCGTTAAGCTCCCAGTCGTCGTAGTCGGGGGCGCGGCCGTCATGCTTGATGCCGGACTTCAAAACCTTACCGATCTGCATGACGAAGACGACGCCCTTCTGCTTGCAGATCTCATCCTCGCGCTGCTTGGGCGTCAGGTCGGGGTAGAGATCCTCCAGCTCCTGCGTCGTGATGAAGAACACGTCACGGGAGAGCTTGGTGTGCAGGGAGGGGAAGGCGATGTTCAGCGCGTCGCTCGTCTCGCTGATGGCGCCGACGATGTCGCGCACGGTGCGCTTGAGATAGTCAACGTTGCGGTCGTCCGCGGAGATGACCTTTTCCCAGTCCCACTGGTCCACATAGACGGAGTGGAGGTTATCGACCTCTTCGTCGCGGCGGATGGCGTTCATATCGGCAAACAGGCCCTTGCCGACATTGAACTGATAGCGCTTGAGCGCAAGACGCTTCCACTTGGCGAGCGACTGGACCACCTGCGCGTTCGCGCCGACGTCGGGGATGTCAAATCCGACCGGACGCTCCACACCGTTCAGGTTATCGTTCAGACCGGAGTTTTCCTCCACGAACAGCGGAGCGGAGACCCGGCGCAGATTGAGGGCGTTGCTCAAATTGACCTGGAAGTTACTCTTGATAAATTCGATGGCGCGCTGCATTTCATAGACGGACAGCGGGGTATGGTAGCCTTGCGGGATGTAGGATCTGCTCATGCCGGTTTCACTCCTTTGAAAAAATATGCGCTTATTATAATCACATATATTAACGATTTCAATAGTGAAATTTTAAGGAAAACGACTTGCAAAACAGGAAATTTTTGGCAACACGGACAGCGCGCGCTCCGCGGGGCGTTTTTCCCCGTTGCAATCCTGCTGCGCACGTGGTAAACTTTACCCTGAGTCATCATGTGAAAAGAGGAGGATACCCTTCTGTGAAAACACTGCTATCCGGCGCCGATATCCTGCTGCGCGGCGCGAACGGTTATGAAACGCTGCACGGCGCGTATCTCGGTATCGACGGGCAATTCATCGACTATATCGGCGCCCGGCGCCCCGCGGCGGCCTATGAGCAGGAAAAGGACATGCGCGGCAAGCTCCTGATGCCGGGACTTGTCAACTGCCACAGCCACATTGCCATGACGCTTATGCGCGGCATCGGCAGCGGACTTCCCCTGCAGGACTGGCTGTTCAAGGCGATCTTCCCGATCGAGGACAGGCTCGTGCGCGAGGATGTCGCCGCGGCGAGCCGCTTTGCCCTGCT
>DHMW01000048.1:2050-3899 GCA_002405995.1 Oscillospiraceae bacterium UBA4632 | reverse complement strand
CACCTCGCCTCGCTCCAGCGCTTCAAGGACGCCGTCAAGGAGGTCGCGCAGGGCTACGAGTGCGGTCTGAGCTTCGAGAAGTACAACGACATCAAGGTCGGCGACATCGTCGAAGCGTATGTCATGGAGCAGATCGAGCAGTAAGGCTTCAAAAATGTGCCTTTCGGCAGGGGCGGGCGTTCGCCCGCCCCTGCTTTTTCCAAAGGAGGAATGAACATGGCAAGCAATCGTATCGGACGCATCAACGAAGAGATCCAGCGCGAGCTGAGCGCGCTGCTGCGCACGCTCAAGGATCCGCGCGTGAGCGGCGCAATGATGACCATCACCCATGTGGACACGACGAGCGACCTGCGCTATTCGCGCATTTTCGTCAGCGCGCTCGATAAATCGCAGGAAAAGGAGGCGCTGCGCGGCCTTAAAAGCGCGGCGGGGTATCTCCGGCGCGAGCTGGGCGCGCGCATGTCGCTGCGCTACACGCCGGAGCTTCAGTTCATCGCGGACGATTCCATCGAATACGGCGCGCACATCCTCGAGATGCTGCGCGACCCGAACGTGGTCAAGCCCGCGAACCCCGCAAATGAGAAGCTGAACGCGGAGGAAGAGGAATGACCGTTTCCGAAGTCGCGGCATACCTCCGCGCCCACGATAAGTATCTCATCCTGACGCACCGCCGACCGGACGGCGATACCATCGGCTGCGCGGCGGCGCTGTGCGCCATGCTGCGCCGGATGGGCAAAAGCGCAGGCGTCCTCTATAACCGCGAGACGACGGAGCATTTTGAGCAATACGTCGAGAAATACTGGGTCGCGGACGATTTCGGCTATGAGACGGTCGTCTCCGTCGATCTCGCCGCGCTGAGCCTGTTCCCCGACAATGCCGAGCTGTTCAAAGCGCGCGTCGATCTTGCCATCGACCATCATCCGAGCTACGAGGGCTTCGCCGCGCAGAGCTGCGTGCGGCCGGAATGCGCCGCCTGCGGCGAAATTCTGTGCGAACTTGCGCAGGAGCTCGGCCAGCTGACGAAGGAAGTCGCGCTGCCGCTCTACGTCGCCGTATCGACCGACACGGGCTGCTTTGTCTACTCGAACGTCACAGCGAATACGCACCGCGTGGCTGCGGCGCTGATGGACACCGGCATCGACTACCGCGCCGCCAACAAGCTCCACTTCCGCACGAAGAGCAGGAAGCGCCTCGCGCTCGAAGGGGAGCTTCTGCGCACGATGGAGTTTTACGACGAGGACCGCATCGTCATCGTTGCCGTGCCGCAGTCCTTACAGAAAAGCATGGCGCTCACAGAGGCCGACATGGAGGATCTCGCGTCCCTCGGCGGGCTGGTCGAGGGCACGGACTGCGCCGTCACGATGAAGGAGACGAAGGACGGCGCGTGGAAGGTCAGCGTGCGCACCGGACCGCGCGTCAACGCGACGCTCGCCTGCTCGCTTCTCGGCGGCGGCGGACACCGCGCGGCGTCCGGCTGCCTCATTGAGCACGCGGACTATGAAACGGCGCGCGCGATGATCCTGAACGCTGTTGCCAAAGCGGCGGAGGAACAGGAGCGGGCGTAGGCGCGCGGAGAAGGAGGCTGCTTATGCCGAGCGGAATTATCATCATCGATAAGCCCGCAGGCTGGACGAGCACGGACGTGTGCATCCCGCGCGGTCGATGACCGCGCGGGAGCCCTGATAGAACATCCTCGGGCGGAGTGAATCCGCCCTGCGGCAGGGTTTTGCCTTGCGGCAAAACGCTTGTACGGCGCAAAAGCGCCGAAGACTTGGCGCAAAGGAGAATTTATGCCCAACGGAATTATCATCATCGATAAGCCCGCAGGCTGGACGAGCATGGACGTGTG
>DHMW01000048.1:0-2001 GCA_002405995.1 Oscillospiraceae bacterium UBA4632 | reverse complement strand
TGGACGAGCATGGACGTGTGCGCCAAGCTGCGCGGCATCCTGCATGAAAAGCGCGTAGGCCACGCCGGCACGCTCGACCCCATGGCGACGGGCGTGCTGCCCGTGTTCGTCGGGCAGGCGACCAAGGCCGTCCCCTTCGCCGAGGGCGGCAGAAAGGTCTACGAGACCGTTTTGCAGCTGGGGATCGTGACCGACACGCAGGACACGACCGGAACGATCCTCGAAGAACGCGCTGTGACCGTTACGGCGGACGACGTACGCGCGGCGCTGCCGCGCTTTACCGGCGAGCTCGAGCAGCTCCCGCCGATGTATTCGGCGATCAAGATCAACGGTCAGAAGCTCTATGACCTCGCCCGCCAGGGCCGCGAGGTCGCGCGCAGGCCGCGCAGGATCACGATCTTCGACCTTGCGCTGACGCAGGAGCTGGGGAACGGGCAGTACGCCCTGCGCGTTGTGTGCTCGAAGGGGACGTACATCCGCACGCTCTGCCACGATCTCGGCGCGGCGCTCGGCTGCGGCGGCTGCATGGCGGCGCTGCGGCGCACAGAGGCGTCGGGCTTCGGCATCGGCGAGGCTGTGACGCTGGAGGACATGGCGCGCGGGGGGGAGGCGCTGCTCCGCCCGGCGGACAGCCTGTTCCGGCAATACCCGGCTTACGCCATCCCGAGCGCCGGGCAGGAGCGCAGGTGCCTGTGCGGCAATCCCCTGCGCGCCGATCTCCCGGACGGGCTTTACCGCGTGTACGGCTGCGGCGGGGCGTTTCTCGCCCTTTCCGAGGCGAAGGGCGGCGTGCTGACCGCGCGGCGCAATTTCTTCAGCGTGTGACGCTGGACCAAAAAAGGACGTTTGACTATGGAAAAACCGACTGTGATCGCCCTCGGCTTTTTCGACGGGGTGCATATCGGGCACGGCGAGCTGCTGAGAATGGCGGTGCGCCGCGCCGGGGAGCGCGGCTGCGGCTCGGCGGCGTTTACATTTGACCGCTCGCCGCGCGAGTTCGTCACGGGAAAGCCTGTGCCGCTGCTGACGACGCCGGAGGAGCGTGCGGAGATCATCCGCACGCGCTACGGCGTGGGCGAGGTCTTTGTCGAGCCGTTTGACAGGCATATGATGACGATGCCGTGGGAGGACTTTATTTCCGGGCTTCTCGTCAAAAAATACCGCGCGGTGCATCTTGTCGCGGGGCATGACTTCCGCTTCGGGTACAAAAACGAGGGCGATGCGGAAAAGCTCAAGGGCTACTGCGCCGCGCACGGGATGGGCTGCGATGTGATCCCACGCGTGGAAAAGGACGGCGTGACCGTCTCGTCGAGCTATATCCGCACGCTGCTGGAGGAGGGCGACGCGGAGCGCGCAAGGGAATTCCTCGGGCATCCCTATGCGATCGAGGGAACGGTGCGCCACGGGCGCGGCATCGGCAGGACGCAGCTTTTCCCCACGGTGAACCTGCTGCCCCAGGCGGGCAAGCTCGTGCCGAAGCACGGCGTTTACGCCGTGCGCGTGCGTCTTGCGGACGGACGGGAGCTGACAGGCGTGACGAACGTGGGCGTGCGGCCGACCGTCGGCGGCGAGGGCGTGACGGTGGAGACCTATCTGCTGGATTTTTCCGGCGACCTCTACGGACAGGAGCTGCGTGTGGCGTTTTACCGTTACCTGCGCCCCGAGCAGCGCTTTGCCTCCACGCAGGAGCTGCACGACATGATCGCGCGGAATATCGAGCAGGCGCGCGCCTGCTTTGCATAGAAAACTTGCCGGAGGGGGCGGATCATTCCGATCCGCCCCCCTCTTTTTTCGGCTCTCCCGCGTTTCCGACGCTTTTTTCCCTGCCGGTGCGTTTACAATAACGGCACAACGCACAAGGAGGGGACAGGCTGTGAAGGTGATCGAGGGTCTGCGCAGCAGAGATTGGTCGGGAAGGGTCGCGGACTGCGCGCTGCGCTTTGTGCTCTCGGCGGTGCTGTCCGGCGCGCAGGTGTTTGGCGGCTACGCGCCGCTCGCGCT
>DHMW01000071.1 GCA_002405995.1 Oscillospiraceae bacterium UBA4632 | reverse complement strand
CGGCAAGGTGCCTTTTCGGTGCGCTGCTCCTTGTCAATGGGCCGGTATTCTGGAAGCGGGTGCTGCCTATCTATCGGCAGTCTTTTTCCGGGCAATGAACTGATAGGAGGAACTATGAAAAACTACAAGAAAACAATTACAACGCTGCTGACCGCAGCGGCATTGCTGGTATCTGTCTTTATGACGGGATGCACCCGTCTGACGGAGGCGAAGGACAACACACCATCGGCAACAGGCACACCGGCGGAGACCGGAGAATACGGCGTGTATGTGAAGCTGGAGCTTGACGGCGTCAGCGCCGTCTACATCCACGGCGGCAGCTTCTCGAAGGTGTGCGAGAACGCCGACGGCTCACCGCTGAAGGCCGGGGAATGGATCTTCACCGGCGAGGATATCGTGGAGCTTACCCGGAAGGAGCACTGCTCCATCCTCTTTACCGTGGGTGCGCTGGATGCGGATGACGCACTGCTGGGCGAGAGCACGTTTCTCTATGACGAATCGCAGGAGAAGCTGTATGTCACGATCTCTGCGGACGGCGTGACCTGTTCCACCTCTGACGCGCCGGATGCCCCGGCAGATGTGCCGCCGGTGCTGACGCTCCCCATTCTGGATGAGATCGACACAAGTGTTACGGTCGGAACATCCGGTTCTTCGCTGCTGGCTGTGCAGGCAGCGGTCAAGCTGCTGGATTGGGGCGTGAACACGGGACTTGGAACGGATGAGATCAGCGACGCCGCCTCCACATGGCTGGCTGCGAAAAACAACGATCTGGCCGATTGCCTGAAAAAGCTGGAGCTGGTGGATGATGCCTATCAAAGGCTCCTGACCGATGAGGCGCGGGAGCTGCTGGACACGGCAGGATGCGCTGACACCGAGATCACTTGGGGCAGCGACCCGGTAGCGCCCGTCGAGGCCATCATGCAGGCGGCGGGACTTCGTAAATAGTGCACGGGAATATTCCGAAGAAAGGAAGTCTTGAAATTGAACAACAGTTTGTTTGTCATTGAACGCGCACAGCCAGAGGATGCTGCCGTGCTGCTGGATTATCTGAAAATCATCGGCGGAGAAACCAACAATCTCAGCTTCGGCGCGGAGGGTGTACCGCTCAGCCTTGAAGCAGAGCAGGACTATCTGCGCGCGCAGTGCGATTCTGCAGACAACGCGCAGTATTTTGCCAAGGTGGACGGCGAGATCATCGGCACGGCAAGTCTGAACCGCAGGAGCAATCGCATGAGCCATCGCGGAGTGTTCGGTATCAGCCTGAAAAAAGCATGGTGGGGCTGCGGCGCGGCGCCTGCCCTGATGGAAGCGATCCTTGCCTTTGCCAGGGAAAACGGCTTCGAGCAGTTAAATCTTGAGGTGCGCAGCGACAACGCCCGCGCCATCCACCTGTATGAGAAGTACGGCTTTCGGAAGCTGTGTACGTTTCCTCGTTTTTTCAAAATCAATGGAGAATATGTCGATTTTGACCTGATGAATCTCGAGCTGAACCCGGCAGACGGCCGCATAGAGGGAAATACAGGCTGCGGGTATCTGCTCCAACGGCATTTGCCATGTGATCAGACGTGGGAAGCCCGCAAGCCGCAGGAAGCAGAAGAACCCCGGCAGGCATCGCAGACACGATAACCTGCCGGGGTATCCGCAGAAGCAGTTGCTACTCCCTGTCAGGAGGGGCAAAAGCGTCCCTTCCCTTTTCAGTTCAGCGTGACGACGTTGTTGCCCTGAGGAAACTCCACAAAGCGGATGGAATAGATATCGGCGGTGATGTAGGCGCTGCGCCCGGGATGGAAAATAGTGATGTAGTCATTCCCCACCTCCTGCAGCGTGCCCACCGCCACCACCGTGTTCTGCGAGCCGACAAGGAAGCTCACAATGACCGCGCGGCCGATGTTGCGCGCAAGCATCCCCTTCCACGAATTGTAAGCCATCCTGTCAACGGTCTGCGATTCCTCGATCTTATCGGGCGTAGGCTGAAACTGTCCGCTCGCGCCGGTCTGCGGCAGGAGCGACACGCTCCCCGCACCGGACGAGCCGCCGAGCATCTGCTCGTAGCTCTGGCTGGCGTTATCGCTGCTGCCGTTCACATTGCCTCTCTCCTGCTGCGCGCTCGCCATCGCAGGCACAGCCGCCATCTCGTCATAAAGGCACGGCATACTTTTTCCCATCTGGATCATCGCTCTCCCTCTCCTTTCCCTCTTGCCGGCGCGCCTGCGCGGCGCGCCTTTTCAGGTGTCGTAATAGGCGGCGGTCGGGTCATAGAAGCAGTGGTCGCCGATGCGCATGACGAACACGCCGACATCGGAGGGGAAATTGGCTCGGCAGCTTGCCGAAAAGGGATTGAAAAACCACAGCGCCTGACCAAGCCCCGCAAGGCGGTTGCCCGCGATCGCCCAATCGGCGATCTCATAATGGATCTCGGTCGGGCGCATGTTGTAGATATTCTGCGGGTTGTAGGCGCCGCGCTCGGTTTCGCTCGCACAGACGAACTGCCCCGGCTGAAAGATGATGCTGCGGATGCTCCCCTGCCCCACGCGCGCGTATTCCCCCCCGGCGGCATGCACGCGGTTCATCACAACGCTCGCCACCGCCTTCATACCGTTTTCCCCCTCGCCGCCCGCCTCGCACTCGATCAACCGCGCCAGCAGCTCGCGGTCGGAATACGCCATTCCGATCCCTCCTCCCATGATCGCTTCCCGTCCAGTCTATGCGCCTGCCGGCGCGTGTGCCACCTATACGCAAGCGCCGCGGAGAGATCGGTCTCTCCGCGGCGCTTTTTCTGTTCAGTTCTCCTCCTCCGGCGGCAGGAGCGGTTCGCCCTCCTCCGGCGGTGTCAGCCCGTAGGCGCCCTTCATCTTCAGCTCCTGCCACTGCTCCTTCGTAATGAGGATCTGGCGGGGCTTGGAGCCCTCGAACTGCCCCACGATACCGCGCGTCTCCATTTCGTCAACGATGCGCGCGGCGCGCGAATAGCCGAGCTTCAGCCGCCGCTGGAGCATCGAAACGGATGCCTGCCCCGTCTCCATCACCACATCGATGGCGGCGGGCAGCAGCTCGTCTCCCTCGTCGGCGGCGCTCTGCTCAGGCGCGGCGCTGCCGCCCTTTGTGCCGTTCTTCTCCTTCTCAGCGACGGCGGCGTTGATCTTGTCGATCACGGACTCGTCGTAATCCGCCTCGCCGTTTTCCTTGACGAAGCTCACAACGCGCTCGATCTCCTCGGCGGAGATAAAGCAGCCCTGCACGCGCTTGGGCTTGCCCTCGCCGAGCGGGGCGTAGAGCATATCGCCGCGGCCGACGAGCTTTTCCGCGCCCGCGGTATCGAGAATGATGCGTGATTCCATCGCCGACGCCACCGCAAACGCGATGCGGCTGGGAATATTTGCCTTCATCAGGCCCGTGATGACGTCCGCAGACGGACGCTGCGTCGCAATGACCAGGTGCATCCCCGCCGCGCGGCCCATCTGCGCCACGCGGCAGATCGATTCCTCGACCTCCTTGGCGGCAACAAGCATCAAATCAGCCAGCTCGTCGATGACGACGATGACTGTCGGCATTTTCTTGAGCGTCTCGTCGGTCTCGGCAAGCTTATTGAATGCCGACAGCTCCTTGACGTTGTGCTCGGAGAATATCTTATAGCGCTTCATCATCTCGTACACCGCCCATTGCAGCGCGCCGGCAGCCTTCTTCGGGTCGGTGACGACGGGGATGAGCAGGTGCGGGATGCCGTTGTACGGCGCAAGCTCGACCATCTTCGGGTCCACCATGATGAAGCGGACCTCCTCCGGCGTGGATTTATAGAGCATGGAGACGATGAGCGAATTCGTGCACACGGACTTGCCCGAGCCGGTCGTACCGGCGATGAGCACGTGTGGGAGCTTTGCGATATTGCCGACGATGTTCCTGCCGCTGATATCCTTGCCGACGGCAAACGCCGTGGCGGAGGGATGCTGCGTGAACTCGCGCGATTCGAGCACCGTGCGGATGGCGACGGGAGAGACGAGCTTATTGGGCACCTCGATGCCAACGACCGAGATCTTGTCGGGGATGGGCGCGATGCGCACGCCGCTCGCGCCGAGCGCGAGGGCGATATCGTCCTGCAGATTTGTGATCTTCGAGAGCTTCACGCCCTGGCTGAGCGTGAACTCATAGCGCGTGACCGACGGGCCGCGCACCACATCGCCCGGCTGGGCATCCACGCCGAAGCTCGTGAGCGTCTGAGCAAGGCGGCGGGAGTTGTTGCGCAGCTCCGCGCCCGCCTCGGCGGCGTTGGTCATGCCGCTCTCCTTGAGCAGCGTGACAGGCGGGTACTGATAGGCAGGCGGCGGCAGCTGCTCGCCGCCCGTTTCGATCTCGCGCGTGACCTCCTCGCGCGCCGCATCGACCTCGGCGCGGCGGAGCTTTTCCTCCTGCCTGTCCGTCAGTACGGCGGGCGCAGGCGGCGGCGCGGGCGCAGGCTTCGATGCAGCCACGGCAGCAGACGCATCGGGCGCAGCCGCGGCTGCGGCAGCACTCTCCGCGGCAGGCTCGTCCGTCTGCGCCGGCGCGCCGGGGGCGGGCACAGGCGCTCCGCCGCCGAGCAGCAGCTCGTCGGGGCTTTTGATCTTATCGGATTTCCTGCGGAAAAAGCTGCCTCCGGCGGTCCCCTTCTCCGCTCCCCGCTCCTCGCCGTCAAGCGGGATATCGATCGCGCCGGGGCGGGATGCCGCAGTGCTCCTGCCGCTGCGCGGCGCGCCGCGGGGCGGCTGCGGCTCCTCCTGCGGCGGCTCATAGGGAACGCGCTCGCGATTTCGCACCGCCTCGGCGATCCCGGCGGGCGTCAGGCGGAAGGCCATCATCAGAAATGCCGCCAGCAGCACCGCGAGCAGGAGCATCGCCAGCGTTTTTTTCACCAGCAGCACCAGCAGGATCGCCAGCGACGCCGACAGCACGCCGCCGGATTCCAGCGCCGCGCCGCTCGTCCACAGGAGCTTCAGGATGCCGTCCATCCCGGCGTACTCCGTTTTGCACAGCGCGATGTGCAGCATCGCGCCGAGCACGATCGGCAGCAGCAGCGCGCCCGTAAGGCACGCGCCCACGCTCCGCCCGCGGTGGAACAGCAGGATGTAGCTGCAAAGCCCCAGAGCGGGCGCAGCCAGATAATAGCCCCAGCCCACGAGCGCGCGGCAAAGCAGCGCCGTCTCGTCCAGCAGCCATGCGCCGCTCTGGAAATAGCTGAAGGCGACGCACAGCGCCAGCAGCAGGCACACAACGCCTGCGACCTCGCGCCGGATGGGGCGCTTCCGGTTCTTATTGGCAGCGCGCTTCCCCGAGGACGCGCGCGAGCCGCCGGAGGTCCTTCCGGTGGCTGCGGTTTTCTTCTGTTGAGCCATGGTCCACTCCTTTTCTGCGTTATCGTACCGCGGTGAGCACCAGCGTCATCGTGCCCGCCGCCCAGCAATAGTAGGCAAATGCGCCGAAGCGCCCCTTGTCGGCAACATAGCGCAGCAGGCGGATGCAGGCGTAGCCCGACACCGCCGCGACCGCCACGCCGATGAGATACGCGGGCATGCTTGCCCAGTCGATCCCCTCTTCGAGCGCATCCTTGAGCGTGAGGATATTCGCGCCCAGCACCGCGGGGATGGAGAGCAGGAACGCAAAGCGCACGGCAAACTTCCGCTCAAAGCCCGCAAAGCAGCCCGCCGTGATCGTCATGCCGGAGCGGGAGATGCCCGGGCACAGCGCGACCGCCTGCCCGATGCCGACCAGCAGCGCGTCGAGCATTGTTGCGGTCCGTTCCGTCTTGCGGCCGCGGCGGGCGCGGTCGCTCGCAAAGAGCAGGATACCGGTGGCGATCAGCGCGCCGCCGATAAAGTACATATTATCACCGAGAGAGATGAAAAAATGCCGAAACGGCACCATGACGAAAAGCGGCAGCGTGCCCACCACGATCATCAGGATCAGCCGCCTCGCCGGCGGCACGGGGCTTGGCGTCGAGTGGTGCGCGAGGTCGCCCACGCCGCAGAAGAACTCCGCGATCATCTCGCGGATATCGCCCCAGTAGGCGGCGAATACCGCCGCCAGCGTGCCCAGATGCAGCAGCACATCGTAAAAATCCGGCACGCTGGCCGCGCCCTGCAGGTTCAGCAGATGCTCGGCAATGGCAAGGTGACCGGAGGACGAGATGGGCAGAAACTCCGCCACGCCCTGCACCAGCCCCAGAAGTACGGCAGTCAGAATAGACATAAAAGCAGCTCCTTTATCGTAAAAGCGTTCTCCGCCTGCGGCAGCACACAATAGCACAGGATAAGTATAGCACGCTCCGGCAGAAATTACCACCCCGAATTGCAGCCGCCGTCTTTTTGCGCCCCTGCCCTTGCACCGGCGCGGAAAATGTGCTATGCTGTCCCACGGCATACCATACAAAGGAGATAAGACTATGACCTATACCTACCGCACCAGAGGCGTCTGCTCGAAGGAAATGCGCTTTGAGCTTGACAGCGGCCACATCATCCACAACGTGCAGGTCGTTGGCGGCTGCAACGGCAACCTGCAGGGCATCGCACGGCTGGTCGAGGGCATGAAGGCGGAGGACGCCATCGAGCGCATGCGCGGCATCCGCTGCGGCTTCAAGGACACCTCCTGTCCCGACCAGCTCTCCATCGCGCTGGGCGAGGCGCTCGCGCAGCTGAAGTAAGCGCAAGTTTGCCCGCAGTCTTTACGGCTGCGGGTAAAAAAATGCAGCATAAGCTGCAAAAATGGCCGCCGCGTCTCTGGACAAACGGAGAAATTCTGTGTATACTGGGTCTACCTTACAAGCGCTGGCGGCGCAATACGCACCGCAGCGGCCGCGCAAACGGGAGAGCCTCATGGACATCGATATGGATATCAAGGAGCTGGAGGCGTTTGCCTACGTGGTGGAAAATTGCAGCTTTTCCCGCGCAGCGGAGCTGCTGCACCTCACGCAGCCGACCATCAGCTCGCACGTCTCCGCGCTGGAGCGAAAACTGAACATCAAGCTCATCGTCCGCACGACGAAGGAGACCTACCCCTCCGACGCGGGCAAGCTGCTCTACAAATACGCAAAGGAAATTTTACAGGTGCGCGAGAACGCAGCCATCGCGCTGCGCAACTTTTCGCAGGAGATGAAGGGCACCATCTCCATCGCCGCCTCCACGGTGCCGAGCCAGTACTATCTGCCGCACCTTTTGCAGGATTTCCGCGCCCGCTACCCGGACATCACCTTCAATATCCAGATGGAGGACAGCCCCAAGGTCGTGGAGCTGGTCGCCACGCGCAGCGTGGAGATCGGCTTCTGCGGCACGATGGTGGCGAGCCACAAGTGCGTCTATCAGGACTTTGCCAGCGACCCGATGGTGCTCATCACGCCCAATACCGAGGCGTATCAGGCCTATCTCGGCGGTGCGTTCCCGCCCGAGCAGATCCGGCGGGAGACCTTCATCAGCCGCGAGAAGGGCAGCGGCACCTATCAGGCCGGCCGCGAGCTGCTGGAGCAGTACGGCATCGACATCGCACAGCTGCGCACGGCGGTGGAGATCCGCTCGACCGAGAGCGTCAAGCAGATGGTCAGCCAGGGGCTCGGCGTCGGGCTGATCGCCGAGAGCGCCGCGCAGGACTACGTCCAGTTCGGCAAGATCCTCGCCTTCCCCTTCCCCGACTCCGACTTCCGCAGACGACTCTATATCGTCAAGCACAAAAACAGCATTCTATCCCCCATCGCGCAGGTGTTTTACGACTACGCGCGCAAAACAGGCGACAAGGCATCCGCACAATAAGGCGGATGCCTTTGATCTGCCGGAAAAGCCCGGCTGCCGCCAGGTGGCGCTCCCTCGCGGGTGAACACGGGCAGCTGCGCGCGGAATACACGCGCGGCTGCCGCGCCGCGAGAGAAAAACCGCACGGTTTTGAACGGTTTTTCGGCCATTGTTTATTGCATTGAGAACCGCTCTGTGCTATAATGATGCCACAAAAT
>DHMW01000025.1:7518-22011 GCA_002405995.1 Oscillospiraceae bacterium UBA4632 | reverse complement strand
TACTTGGCTGGAGACGGCCCGGGAAGATAGGTAGCGCCAACACAAAAGAGGACATCCGGCCGGATGTCCTCTTTTGCTGTCCTGCGGGCGCCGGGTGCTGCGCGCGCAGCCGACGTGAAGGCGAAAAGCGCTGAAAACAGCAGTATATCGAGAGAGACGGCTCTTTTCAAAAGAGCCGTCTCCTTTGACAGATCACTTTTTCTTTACCGGGTAGCAGACCTCGGTGACGAATTCAGCGGGGTTCTGCGTCTCGTGCGGACTGACGTGATATATATCAAACATCGGTCCGGCATATTCATAGCCGTTGGCTTCGATCCATTCCGTCAGCGCGGCAGTGACGTCGTTGATCTGCTCATAGCCGCCCTTGAAGGTGCAGCCGGCGTAGGTGACGGCAGGCAGGATGCGAAATTTGACGTGTTCGGTGTCAGGATACTGCCCCTTGACAGTTTTCTGCGCTTCGATCTCCACATTTTCCTCCTTGTATTCACCGTCGAGAAAGACAACGCAGCAGTAGCAGGGGTCGGAAGGAATGAGGTGCAGCGGATCGGTCTCATTGCAGAGAATGCCCCAGACGATGCCTTCGTCCTCATAGCGGGGAATGGTCATGCGAACAGTAGCGGCGCAGCGCTCTGGCAGGGTTTTGACTGTGACATTATAATTCATATTTTCTTCCTTTCTCAGCCGCTTGCGGGCTGTGTCCAGAAGCCGCAGCTGATGCTTGAGCTGCACCTGCTCTGCGGACAGCTTCGACTGACGCGCGGCAAGATATGCGTCGAGCTGTTCCGGAACGTCATAAACGGGCAGCAGGGCGCGGATTTCGGCAAGCCCGAAGCCCATGTCGCGCAGCGCAGCGATGCGGCAGACAGTGGGAAGTTGGGACTCGCTGTAGTAGCGGTAGTCGGTGAAGCGGTCAATGTAGTCAGGATTGAGCAGCCCGATTTCGTCGTAGTAGTGCAGCATACGGATACTGACTCTGGACAGCTTTGAAAAATCTCCGATTTTCAGCATGGCGGTACCTCCGTGTTTTTGAGCTCAGGTATAGCATAGACCCTGACATGGTGTGAGAGTCAAGTATTTTTTTAAAATTGCGCACAAGGACTCTGAACTGAACCTCATTTGCCTGGATCACCGGAGGAGACGGGACGTTCCTGCCCTTGCTGTGAAAGGTTTGTCACTGTTGCATAAATAAATATTGAGTACAATTGGCATTTTTACCGATTTCAAATCTTTACACACTGAATTTTTCCATGCTATAATCGCACCATCATCCAGATAGAGGCGCGGGCTTCATCAGTACCGTGCGGCATTTGCCCAGGCAGCGGCCACGCAGGAAAGGGGAGACCGCCGAAGCGGTGGGGAACGCCTGGTGCTCCGCTGCTGGGTCGGCTGAGAACATCTGCCGGACTGTCACAAAGACAACGTTTGTGAAGGGCTATGTTGGAAAGACGGCCGCGGGGGGGAGCAGATCCCGTTTCATTGCCGTTTTTGCGGAGTGCTTGCACAGGCACTCCGTTTTTTTATTCGTTTGTCCGCGTGAAAAATCGCAGAATGGGAGGGAAGCAATGAAGATCTATCAGTTTGCTTACGGTAGCGGCAGCGTGTCGCTGCCGCTGGAGGAAAAGAACGTCCTTGCCGAGCTGCACGGAAACACCGTGGAGCCTGTCCGGGATATCCGGCAGGCGCTGTGGACGTCTCTCGATGTGCCCATCGGCAGTGCGCCGCTCTATGAGCGCGTGACTCCCGGCAGCACGGTGGCGCTCGTGGTGAGCGATATGTCCCGCTTTTGGATGCGGCAGGATTTAGTGGTCCCGCATTTGGTGGATTACCTGACGCAGCGCTGCGGCGTGCGGGAGAGGGATATCACAATCGTGATCGCCAACGGCACGCATGACGGCGGCGGCGAGGCAGAGCTGCGCACGCTGGTGACGGACGCGGTATATGACCGCGTCCGCGTGGAAAACCACAACTGTAAAGCGGACGACCTTGTCTATCTTGGCATCACACCACACGGAACGCACGTGCGCATCAACCGCACGGCGGCGGAGGCGGACCTTGTGCTGTGCCTTGGCGCAGTTACGCATCACGTGATGGCGGGCTTCGGCGGCGGGCGCAAGAGCATTCTGCCGGGCATCAGCGGGGAAGATACGATTTTCCACAACCACGCCTTTTCGCTTGACGCTGCGGCGCTGCGCTCCAACCCTGCCGTCGGCAACGGCGTGCTTGAGGGCAATCCGCTGCACGAGGACATGTGCGAGGCGGCGGGCTTGGTGAAAAATCTTTTCATCGTGAACCTTGTGATGAATGCGCAGATGCAGCTCGCTGCGATCTATTCCGGGCATTATCTCCGCTCGTGGGAGAAGGCGTGCCGGGCGGTCGATCACATCTATGAGGTGGACGTGCCAGAGAAGGCGGATGCGGTCATCGCAAGCTGCGGCGGCTTTCCCAAAGATATCTCGCTCTATCAGGGCACAAAGACCATCGACAACGTGGAGCCCGCCCTGAAGCCGGGCGGTACGCTGATCCTTATCATCGAGGCGCGCGACGGCGGCGGCCCCGCCGAGTATTTCGACTGGTCGAAGGACCTGACTGCCGGAACGATCGAGCAGCGCCTGCGCGAGCATTTTACCGTTGCCGGTTATATCTTTTTCCTCAACTGTGAGCAGGCACAGCGCTACCGTATCCTGCTCTATTCTTCCATTGCGCCGGAGGATGTTGCGCCGATGGGGATGCAGGCGTTTTCCGATGTGGATGCGCTGCTTGCCGCGGCGCAGCTGGAGGGGAAGTCCATCTATGTTATCCCGAATGGGTCCACGGTGATCCCGCACGTAAAGAAGAAGGAGAAAAACTGAAATGCGCGACTTTATTGCAAAGCGTTTCCGGCACAGCGGCAGCGCGCTGACGCTGGATACGGCGGCGCTGGCGAAATACCGGGATATTATCGATCTGAGCATCGGCGATACCGATTTTACGACGGATGAGACGATCATTGAGGCGGCGTTCCGCGATGCCAGAGCAGGGCACACGCACTACGGTGACCCAAAGGGCGACCCGGAGCTGGTCACGGCGGTCTGCCGCGCGTGGGAGGAGGATTTTGACCAGCCGCTTGCACGCGGGCATGTGCTTGTGAGCGCATCGAGCTGTCTTGGCATGGCGCTGGCGATGCTCGCCATCCTCGATCCGGGCGACGAGGTGATCGTCTTTTCCCCCTACTTTGCACTGTACCGCGAGCAGATCGAGCTGGCAGGCGGCGTGTGCGTGGAGGTGCCGACCTACGCGAGCGAGGGCTATGCCATCAGCGAGGAGCGGCTGCGCGCAGCGGTCACGCCGCGCACGAAGGCGATCATTTTCAACAATCCCACCAATCCCACCGGCATGGGCTATGGGATGGAGACGATGGAGCTGCTTGCACATGTGGCGAAGGAGTACGATCTGCTCGTTGCCGCCGACGAGATCTATACGACTTATTTGTATGAGGGCGACTTCCGACCGCTGCGCACGCTGCCAGGAATGGCGGAGCGCACGATCACGCTCAACAGCTTTTCCAAAAACTTCCTCATGACGGGCTGGCGCGTGGGCGTGATCATCGCCGAGCCGGAGCTGCTTGCGGTGATGAACAGCGTGAACGGCTGCCTGATCTACTCT
Source organism: Oscillospiraceae bacterium UBA4632 (assembly GCA_002405995.1). Taxonomy (GTDB): domain Bacteria; phylum Bacillota; class Clostridia; order Oscillospirales; family Oscillospiraceae; genus Hominicoprocola. The sequence continues at coordinate 18,369 of DHMW01000025.1, read as the reverse complement.
GCGCCCTCGATCTCCCAGCGGGCGGCGATCCGGGCGCTGGAAGTCAGGAAAGAGATCCGCAGAAAGTATGTCTCCGCTTATCGCGACCGTATTTTTTATGCAGCCGACCGTATGGAAAAGATCCCATACCTGAGTCTTGTGCGCCCGAAGGGGACATTTTATCTCTTCCCGGGCGTTGAAAAAACAGGACTGGACGACCGGCAGTTCTGCAAGGAGCTTCTGGAGCGCGCGCATGTGCTCGTCAGCCCCGGCAGTGCGTTCGGTGCGAGCGGGGCGGGTCATTTCCGCATCGCCTGCACGGTAGGGCTCGACCAGCTCAAGACCGCCTTTGACCGCATGGAGGAGCTGCCCTTTTGACGAAATGACCTCGAATTGCATAAATTGCACAATTGAAGCGAATATATTTTCATGATTCTCGGTGGATGCGGCTATTTACAAATCGCACCAGATGAGTATAATTATCCACATCAAAAACAAATTAGTGCATTTCGATGCACGGATGGAGGAAATCATGAAAAAGAACCTTACACTCAAGAAGCTGCTCGCCCTGGCGCTGGGAGCAGCGATGCTGCTGGCTGTGCTGACCGCATGCGGCAGCAAGCAGACGGACGAACAGACTCCGGCAGATGACTCGCAGCAGCAGGAACAGCAGGAGCAGCAGACCCAGGAGCAGACGGTGCTGGAAAAGATCAAGAGCAGCGGCAAGCTCGTTGTCGGCACGGAGGCGCAGTATCCGCCGTATGAATTCAAGGATCTCAGCGCCAATTACGCAGGCTGCGATATGTTCCTTGCCCAGCAGATCGCCGACAAGCTCGGCGTGCAGCTGGAGATCGTGGACATGGCGTTCGACGGCATTATTCCCGCCGTCCAGTCCGGCCAGGTCGATCTGGGTATTGCTGCCTTCACCAAGACGCCCGAGCGTGCCGAGGAGATCGACTTCAGCGACCTGTATGAGACCAGCGCGCAGCTGCTGATCGTCAAGACCGGCAACGCAGACGTCTATTCCACCAAGGAGTCCCTTGCCGGACAGAAGGTCGGCGCACAGAAGGGGACCATTCAGTCCCAGCTGATCCAGTCCGCGCTGCCGGAGAGCGAGCTTTTCGAGCTGGAGAAGTATCCTGCGCTTGCTCTCGAGGTCCAGAACGGCAACATCGCCGGGCTGGTCGTCGATGAGGCGGTCGGCGAGTCTCTGGTCGCAACGAGCGACGGCGGGCTGGAGGTTTCCAACTTTGCCTTCACCGCAGAGGAGGCCTCCTTCGGCAAGGCGATCGTCGCCGCCAAGGGCAACGAGGACCTGCTTGCCGCGGTCAACGAGGTCATTGCGCAGGTGACGAGCGACGGCAGCTATCAGCAGGCGTATGACGAAGCGGTCGAGCTGGCTGCCAGCATGGGTCTGTAAGCGGACGATTACAGAAAGGATCGACGGGCTTCGCCGTTTCGGCGGCGAAGCCCGATCATGCATTGAGGAGGAGACCCCATGGAATTTATCGAGACGATCGGCAAGCTCATCGTCCGCTACCACAGCTTTTTTGAAGAGGGCGTTGTCAACACGCTGATCATCGCGGCGTTCACCGTGCTTTTCGGTACGATCTTCGGCACGCTCATGGCGAGCATGCGCATGAGCCGGATCCTGCCGCTGCGGTGGCTGGCAGTCGCTTATATTGAATTTATTCGCGGGACGCCTCTGATGGTGCAGCTGATGTTCATTTTCTACGGGCTGCCGATGGTGGGCTTCACGCTGCCGGACATCTCGTGGATCCCAAATTTTTCGCGCTTTTCCGCCGGTATTATCGCCATGAGCATCAACAGCTGCGCCTATGTCGCCGAGATCATCCGCTCGGGCGTGCAGGCGGTGGACGGCGGACAGATGGAGGCAGCGCGCAGCGTAGGCTTCAGTCACGGGCAGGCGATGCGCCTTGTGGTGCTGCCGCAGGCGATCAAAAACATCCTTCCGGCGCTTGGCAATGAGTTCGTTACGGTCATCAAGGAATCGTCTATCGTTTCGGTCATCGGTCTTGCCGATCTGATGTTCCGCACGAATGACGTTATCGCCGTGACGTATAAGAGCCTTGCCAGCCTTGCCATCGCGGCGCTGTGCTACTTTGCGATGACCTTCACCGGCGGGCGTATCATCGCGTTTGCAGAAAGGAAGATGGCGCATGGCAGATAAGAGCCTGCTGCGGGTCGTGGACCTGTGCAAGAATTACCACAAGCTCGAGGTGCTCCGGCACATCACTGTGAGCTTTGAAAAAAACGAGGTCGTTTCCATCATCGGTCCGTCGGGCGGCGGGAAGAGCACCTTCCTGCGCTGCTTGAACCTGCTGGAAACGCCGACCTCCGGACAGATCTTTTTCGATGGCGTGGACATCTGCGATAAAAAACAGGGCAGGAGCATCGACCGCCACCGCCAGAAAATGGGCATGGTGTTCCAGCAGTTCAATCTGTTCAGCAACATGGACGTGATGCAGAACCTGATCGCCGCGCCCACGCGTATCCGCGGCATGGATAAGGCCGACGCGCAGGAAAAGGCGCTTGCGCTGCTTGGGCGCGTGGGGCTTGCCGACCGCGCCGACGCTTATCCCAGCCAGCTCTCCGGCGGGCAGAAGCAGCGCATCGCCATTGTGCGTTCGCTGATGATGGATCCCGAGGTGATGCTCTTCGACGAGCCAACCAGCGCGCTCGACCCTGAGATGATCGGCGAGGTGCTGGACGTGATGAAAAGCCTTGCCGAGGACGGCATGACCATGATCGTCGTAACGCATGAGATGCGCTTTGCGCGCGAGGTCAGCAGCCGGACGATCTTTCTTGACGGCGGGCGGATCGAAGAGGACAAGCCCTCTCACGAGCTGTTTGCCAACCCCGAAAGCCCGCGCCTTGTCAGCTTTCTGAACAAGGTGCTGTGATTTGGAAAAAGGGGGGGGACGCGCTGGTCTACTGCAATTTGCCGAAAAGGCTTTGCGGCGGGGCGTCTTGGGCGTTGATCGCAGGGGCGGCGCTTTCCTGGGCGTCGATCATTGTGTGCCGTGCTGTGCGGGCTTTTCCTTCAATACAGGCTTGACGGCGGTGGAGAAGTGTGGTATCATCCGAACGTCCGCAGGAAGAGGACTCTGACTGCCGGACCATCCGCAATTCATTCTACCGTTCTGCCGGCGAGGAGCTTTCCGACCCCAAAGAAGAAGGAAAACAGGTGCGCAGCGCACGCTGCGGTCGTGTCGAGTTTTTTCATCCCTTCTGCTGAACGGCAGGAGGGATGATCTATTTTTCAGGAGGCTTCGTCTATGGAAACGCGTGTCGCCGTGCTGGCGGTCATTGTCCGCGAGGGCTGCTCCGTCCAGACGCTCAACGAACTGCTGCACCGGTACGGGCAGTATATCATCGGGCGGATGGGGGTGCCGTACCGCGAAAAGGGCGTGAATATCATCAGCGTGGCGCTCGACGCGCCCGCAGACGTGATCTCCGCCCTATCGGGCAAGCTGGGGCGGCTGGAGGGCATCACTGCCAAAACCGTCTATGCGCCTGAGGGCAGCATCAGAAAGGAAGAAAACCAATGAAAAAGAATCTCAAACATCTCTTAGCCCTGTGCCTGGCGCTTGCGCTCGTCTTTTCGCTCGCCGCCTGCGGGCAGAAGGCGGACGAGTCCGACGCGCAGGACGACCAGCAGACCGGGCAGGAGGAGTTCACCCCCGCGAGCTACTCCATCGCCGCGCTCAAAGGCCCCACGGCCATGGGCCTTGTCAAGCTCATGAAGGACAGCGAGAGCGGCGAGACCACTGGCAATGAATATACCTTTACCCTTGCCGGTTCTGCGGACGAAGTGACGCCCGCGCTCATCAAGGGCGAGCTCGACATGGCCTGCGTGCCCGCAAACCTTGCCGCCGTGCTCTACGGTAAGACCGAGGGTGCGGTAGAGGTGCTGGCGGTCAACACGCTCGGCGTGCTCTACATCGTCGAAAACGGCGAGAGCGTGCAGTCTGTTGCAGACCTCAAGGGTCAGACCATCGTGGCCGCGGGCAAGGGCTCCACGCCCGAATACGCCCTGCGCTACCTTTTGAGCGAGAACGGCATCGACCCCGATAATGACGTGACGATCGACTGGAAGAGCGAGCACAGCGAGTGCGTCGCGGCGCTGGCGAGCGGTCAGGCGACGATCGCGCTGCTGCCCCAGCCGTTTGTCACCGTGGCGCAGAGCAAGATCGAGGGTCTGCGCATGGCGCTCGACCTGACGAAGGAGTGGGACGCGCTCGATAACGGCTCGAGCCTCATCACCGGCGTTATCGTCGCCCGCCGCGAGGTCGTGGAGGAAAATCCCGCGGCCGCGAACGAATTTCTCAAGGAATACGCCGCGAGCGTTGACTATGTCAACGCCAACACCGCGGACGCTGCCGCACTGATCGGCGAGTACGGCATCGTGGACGCTGCTGTTGCGGAAAAGGCGCTGCCCTACTGCAACATCGTCTGCCTGACGGGCGAAGAGATGCAGCAGAAGCTCTCGGGCTATTTGCAGGTGCTCGCTGACGCGAACGCCGATTCCGTCGGCGGAGCGATGCCGGAGGCGGACTTTTACTACATCGGATAATTTGACCGTTTCGGCGGCGGGCGCTGTGTCCGCCGCCGCTTTTCTGAGGAGGGGAGAGAACGCGATGCGCAAGAAAGGACAACCGATCCGCGCCTGGGCGGTCGCTTTCTGGCTGATCGTCTGGCAGCTTGCCGCAATGGCGCTGCGCGCGGCGTATCCGCACGGCGCGCTGCTGCTGGCGTCGCCGCTGGCGGCGCTGCGCCGGCTTTTTGTGCTGGCGGGCACGGCTGCTTTCTGGCAGACGGTCGGTATCTCGGCGGCGCACATCCTGGGCGGCGCGCTGGTCTCGTGCGCGCTGGCAGTCCTGCTGGCGGCGCTATCGGCGCGCTTTCGCCGCGCAGAGGAGCTGCTCGCGCCGCTGGCGGCAGCCGTGAAGGCTGTGCCGGTGGCTTCGTTTATCATCCTGGCGCTCGTGTGGCTGCCGAGCCGCAGCCTCGCGTTTTTCATCTCTGCGCTGATGGTCTTTCCGCCCGTATACTGCAATGTGCTCGAGGGCATCCGCAGTACGGACGCAGAGCTTCTGGAGATGGCGCGCGTGTTCCGCGTGCCGCTTTCGCGCACGCTGCGGGGCGTTTATCTGCCGCAGGTGCTGCCGTACTTCCGTTCAGCGGCCAGCGTGGCGCTGGGGCTTTGCTGGAAGGCGGGCACGGCCGCCGAGGTCATCGCCGTGAGCGGCGGCACGATCGGCGAGCGGCTCTACAATACGAAGGTCTATTTTCAAACGCCGGACCTCTTTGCCTGGACGGCGGTCATCGTGCTGATCTCGGCAGCGTTTGAGCGGATATTTCTCTGCGCGGTGGACCGGCTGGCGGAAAGGATGGGCGCATGAAAAGCATTCAGGTAAAACACCTTTACAAGGCTTATGACGGTAAGTCTGTGCTGAAGGATGTGTCCTTCACCGCGGCAGCCGGCCTGACGCGCATCGAGGGCCGCTCCGGCATCGGCAAAACGACGCTGCTGCGCATTCTGCTGGGGCTGGAAGTGCCGGACAGCGGCACGGTCACGGGCTGCGAACTGCGCTGGGCGGCTGTTTTTCAGGAGGACCGGCTGTTGGAGGGGCTGGACGCCGAGGGCAACCTTCGCTTTGTTCTCGGCACAAATTACGACGCCGAAGCGGCGCAGACGCTCCTTGCAGAATTAGGGCTTGGCGATGTGGGGGGCAAACGGGTGCGCGGCTATTCCGGCGGCATGAAGCGCCGCCTGGCGCTGGCGCGTGCGCTGCTCGTACCCTGCGACGCGCTCGCGCTCGATGAGCCGTTTGCCGGTCTTGACGCGGAAAACCGCGAGGCTGCGCTGCGCTGCATCCTGCGCGCCGCGCAGGGGAGGATCGTGCTTCTCGCTGCGCACGAGGAGCTTGGGCCCGAAGAAGGCTCTGCCGCCGTTGTGCTTTGAACTTCGCGCCTGCGAACGACCGGCGCCGCCGCGATCTGCCGCCTGGCAAAAGCCAAGATCGCTGATATCCTGAAAAAGGCTCCGTTTGGGCACAATTGTCGGAAATGATGTTGCCGTTTGGTAGCATTATGGCGGGTGATTTTTTATGGATACCAAACGGCTGCGAGACCTGCGCGAGGACAGCGACAAAACGCAGCAGCAGATCGCGGATATGCTCAATATGCACCGCAGCGTATACCGCCGCTATGAGAGCGGAGAGCGGGAGATCCCCGTCTGGGCGGTCATCAAGCTTGCCGGATACTACCGCGTCAGCACCGACTATCTGCTGGGGCTGACGGACGACCCCACACGCCGATGAGGACGCTGGCGACCTTCTGCGCGGCGTTTGCCGCCGGTGCGGCGCTGTGGCAGTATGTGCTGCCGTCTGCGCTGTGGACGCTCGTGCTCGCGGGCGCATGCGGCGCGGCGGCGCTTTTCCTTGCGTGCAGCGGCTGGCGGAGGAGGTATGGGCAGCGGGCGGAGCGCGCCATTCTCTGCGCGCTGGGTCTTTCCCTTGCGCTGGGCTACAGCACGCTCTACGCGCGCTTGACCAAGACGCCGAACGACGCGCTCATCGGGATGCAGAGCAGCGTGCAGGCGGAGCTGCTCGGCTACGCTGAGGAAACGAGCCGCGGGGCGAAGGTCACGGTGAAGATATTGAACCGCGGCCTGCCGGGGCGGGCCATCTACTATGGCGACGCGGAGCTTTTGGACCTCGAGCCGGGCGAGCGCGTCACGGCGGAGGTCCTCTACAACAGCGCGACCGACCCGACGGGGAAGGGGCTGCACCTGCGCAATTTCACAGCCAAGGGCGTGTACCTGCTGCTCTACCAGCGCGGCGAGCCTGCCTATGAGGAGGCAAACGCAGGCGCGCTCCGGTATCTGCCCCAGCGCATCGCAAAAAGGCTCGGCGAGACCATCACGCAGAGCTACGGCGAGCGCGAGGGCGCATTCCTGCGCGCGCTGCTGCTGGGCGACAAGCGCTATCTTGACGAGGAGGACGCGAGCAACCTCTCCGAGGTGGGGCTTTCGCACATCATGGCGGTCTCCGGGCTGCACTGCTGCTTTCTGGCGGCGCTGATCGGCTCGCTGCTTGGCGAGCGGCGGCGCGTCCTCCGCTGCGCCGTGACCGTTCCGCTCATTTTTCTCTACGCCTTCGTCACCGGCATGACGCCGAGCATCCTGCGCGCATGCATTATGATCACAATGGGGATGCTCGCGCCGCTTCTGGGGCGCGATAACGACCCGCCGACGTCTATTTCGTTTGCGCTGCTGCTGATCCTGCTCAAAAATCCGTTTGCTGTTGCGAGCATCAGCCTGCAGCTCTCCTTTTCCGCGGTGGCGGGCATCATCTGGCTCACGCCGCGGCTCGGCAGGCGCTGGAGAACGAAGCGCCGCCTGCTGCGCCCTGTGGTGCTGTCGTTTTCCACCACGCTTGGCGCGATGGTGTTTTCCACGCCGCTTGCGTGCGGCTATTTCGGCACGCTCTCCATCGTGTCGCTTTTGAGCAACCTTTTGTGCCTGTGGCTCGTGAGCGCTGTATTTGCGCTGGGGCTTTTGTCGGTGCTGCTTGCGGCGGTCATTCCGCAGGCCGCGGCGGCGGCTGCGTTCGTGCCGTCGCTCGGCATCCGCGCGGTGCTCGCCGTTGCCGGCCTTCTGGAGGAGCTGCCGTTCCATGCTGTTTACTTCAACAGCATTTTTTCCGTTTTGTGGCTTGCGTATGTTTATGCGGTCTTTTTCGCCTGCGCGCTTGCCAAAAAAGGGAAATACCGCTGGTGGGCCGCGCTGGGGCTGTCTGTCGTTTCCCTGCTTGCTGCGTCGAAGGCGGGCGCGCTGTACTATGAGCGCGGAGGGCTGAATGTCGTCGCACTTGATGTGGGGCAGGGCGAAAGCGTGCTGCTCATCTCTGACGGGCACGCGGCGCTGGTGGACTGCGGCAGCAAAAATTCCTATATCGACGCCGGCGATATCGCGGCGGACTACCTGAAAAGCGCCGGCTGCGCCGCGCTGGACGCGATGGTGCTGACGCATTATCACGAGGATCACGCCAACGGGCTTGCGGCGCTGCTGGCGCGTGTGGATATCGGAACGCTCTACCTTGCCGACATCGACGCGGGAGAAGGGGACCGCGGCGAGGTCGAGGCGCTGGCCGCGCGCTACAGCGTGGATGTTTGCTATGTCACAGAGCGGATCTCCGTGCCGAACGGCGATGCGGCGATGACGATCTATCCGCCGGTGGGCAGGAGCGGAGCGAACGAGCTGGGGCTGAGCGTGCTGTGCTCGCTCGGCGATTTCGACACGCTCATCACCGGCGATATGGACGCAAAGACGGAGACGGCGCTTGTGGAGGCCTATGCTCTGCCGGATATCGAGGTGTTGGTCGTGGGGCACCACGGCTCAAAGTATTCCACCGGTACGACGCTGCTCGAGGCGGTGACGCCGGAGATCGGCGTCATCAGTGTGGGCGACAACAGCTACGGGCACCCGACGGACGAGGCGCTGCTGCGCCTGACGGATGCGGGCGTGAGCGTTTATCGCACGGATCTGCAGGGCAATATTCTGATCACAGTGGGCCGGGAGGACTGACATGGCAGAGAAAAAAGCGCCCAACAAGGGCTATCAGAAACTGAAAAGCGACCTGAGTGCAGGAAATATCGGCCAGGTCTACCTCTTTTACGGCGAGGAGAGCTATCTGCGCGAGCATTATCTGGGCGAGATCAAGAAAAGGCTCGTCCCCGCGGGCTTTGAAGAATTCAACTACCATCGCCTGAGCGGCAAGACGCTGACGATGCAGGAGCTTTCCGAAGCGGTCGAAGCGATGCCGATGATGGCCGAGCGCACGCTCGTGGTCGTGACGGACTGCGATCTGTTCAAGCTGCCCGAGGAGCAGCGCGCGGCGCTCATCGCGCTTTTGAACGATTTCCCGTCGTACTGCTGCCTTGTGTTTGTGTACGACCTTGTGGAATACAAGCCGAACAAGACCTATAAAAAGCTTTATGAGGCGCTTGACAAGGCGGCGCTCGCCGTCAAGTTCGAGGCGCAGGAGCGCGGCGATCTCATCAACTGGATCGGCAGGCGCTTCCGTGCGCTGGGCAAGGAGATCGACGCGCAGACGGCGGAGCACCTGATCTTCACCTGCGGCGCGCTGATGACCGGCCTTGTGCCGGAGATCGAGAAGATCGGCTCCTATGCAAGGGGAAAGCGCATCACGGCCGACGATATCAATGCGGTCGCTGATCCCGTGCTCGACGCGGTGGTGTTCGATATGACAAACGCCATCACCAAGGGTGATTACCGCCGCGCGTCGGAGCTTCTGGGACAGCTGCTGAAAAAGCAGGAGGAGCCGTTTGTCATCCTCTCGGTCATTGGCCGCGAGCTGCGGCGCATCTACACGGCGCGTATCGCGCTCGACAATGGAAAGGATAAGCTCTGGCTCATGGAGCTGTGGAGCATGCGCTCGGATTACCCCGCTCGGCTTTTGATGGATGCGGCGCGCAAGACGACGGGGGAGTGGTGCAGCCAGAGCCTGCTGCTGTGCCAGCGGCTCGACCGACGGATGAAGAGCGAGAAGGGGATCGACAGCGAGGGCGAGCTGAAGCTGCTGCTGATGCAGCTGGCGCAGAGGGCGTGAGCATGGACAAGCCGAGGATCAGAGAGGCGATCGTGGTCGAGGGGCGCTACGACAAAAACGCGCTCTCGCAGGTCGTGGATGCGGTCATCGTGGAGCTGGGCGGCTTCGCCGTGTTCAACGACAGGGAAAAGCGGGCGCTTTTGCGGCGGCTCGCCAGAGAGCGCGGCATCATCCTTTTCACCGACCCTGACGGCGCGGGCTTTGTGATCCGCAGCCGCGTCAAGGGCGATATCCCCGATGGCCGCGTGCTGCAGGCCTATGCGCCGGATGTTTACGGCAAGGAAAAGCGCAAGCGCAGAGGCGGCAAAGAGGGCAAGCTCGGCGTTGAGGGAATGAAGCCGGAGGTCCTGCTGGACGCACTGCGCCGCGCGGGTGCGACGATCGACGGGGGGATCGCTGTAAAGGAAAAAACCATTACGAAAGCGGACATGATGGAGCTTGGTCTGGTCGGACCGGACAGCGCGGCGGGGCGCAGGGCGCTGTGCAAACGGCTGGAGCTTCCCGAGCATCTGAGCGCGAACGCACTGCTGGAGGTATTGAACCTGCTGATGAGCAGGGAGGAGCTCGCTGCGCTTTGCGGCAGCGGCGGGGCAGAGACGAAATCGGGCTTGCAATAACGGAAAAAGCGCAGTATAATCAAACATTATTTTGTTTGCCGCACGGCAGACGCGAAGAAAGGAATGAATCAAATGGCTGAGGAAGTCAGGACTGCCGCCGCTGAGAATGAAAGCGGGAGCAAGAATTTTATTGACGCCTTCATCGAAGAAGACATCGCGGAGGGTGGACGCTTCCAGGGCCAGCAGGTCCACACCCGTTTCCCGCCTGAGCCGAACGGCTATCTGCACATCGGCCACTGCAAGGCGCTGACCATCGACTTCGGCACCGCCGAGCGCTTTGGCGGCCTTTGCAACCTGCGCATGGACGACACGAACCCCACGAAGGAGGACGTTGAGTTTGTTGATGCCATCAAAGAGGATATCCACTGGCTGGGCTTTGACTGGGGCGACCGTTTCTTCTACGGCAGCGACTATTTTGAAAAAGACTACGAGTACGCTGTCGAGCTCATCAAAAAGGGCCTTGCCTACGTCTGCGACCTGACACCCGAGCAGGCGAAGGAATACCGCGGCGATATCGGCAAGCCCGCCATCTCCCCGTACCGCGACCGCGACGTGGAGGAAAACCTCGACCTCTTCGAGCGCATGAAGAACGGCGA
>DHMW01000025.1:7290-7427 GCA_002405995.1 Oscillospiraceae bacterium UBA4632 | reverse complement strand
GACCTGGCCTCCGGCAACTTCAATATGCGCGATCCGGTCATCTACCGCATCCGCTACATGCATCATCACCGCCAGGGCGACAAGTGGTGCATCTACCCGATGTACGACTTTGCGCACCCCATTCAGGACGCGCTCGA
>DHMW01000025.1:6096-7185 GCA_002405995.1 Oscillospiraceae bacterium UBA4632 | reverse complement strand
CTGTACGACTGGGTCGTGAACAATGTCTCCGTGCCGTGCAAGCCGCGCCAGATCGAGTTTGCCCGCCTTGGCATCGACCATACGGTCATGTCGAAGCGCAAGCTCAGAAAGCTCGTTGAAGAGGGCATCGTTTCCGGCTGGGATGATCCGCGTATGCCGACGCTGTGCGGCCTGCGCCGCCGCGGCTTCACGCCCAAGGCTATCCGCAGCTTCTGCGACCGCATCGGCGTTGCCAAGAGCGCGAGCGTGGTCGAATACAGCTTCTTAGAGCACTGCCTGCGCGAGGATCTCAATGAAAAGGCTGAGCGCACGATGGGCGTGCTGCATCCGGTGAAGCTCGTCATCACGAACTATCCCGAGGGCAAGAGCGAGACGTTTACGGTCGAGAATAACCCGACCGATCCGGAGTCCGGCACGCATGAGATCACGTTCTCCCGCGATTGCTGGATCGAGGCGGACGACTTTATGGAGGTCCCCGTGCCCAAGTACAAGCGCCTGACGCCGAACGGTCCGGAGTGCCGCCTCAAGGGCGCGTACCTCATCACCTGCACGGGCTGCAAAAAGGACGAAAATGGCAATGTCGTCGAGGTCTACGCCGAGTACGATCCGAATTCGCCGGGCGGCGATCCCGCCGACGGCCGCAAGGTCAAGGGCGCGACGATCCACTGGGTCGATGCAGCGACGGCCATTGACGCTGAGGTGCGCGTTTACAGCGAGCTCTTCAGCGACCCCGCGCCCGACGGCGCGGACAAGGATTTCCTTGCCTGCATGAACCCTGACTCGCTCGAGGTGCTGACCGGCTGCAAGGTCGAGCCGCGCATGCGCGACATCGCCGCGGCGTACGACAAGACCGAGAAGAAGGGCAAGACCGCGCCGAGCTTCCAGTTCATGCGCCTTGGGTATTTCTGCCTGGACAATAAGGACTGCTCCAAGGATCATCTGGTGTTCAACAGATCGGTTACTCTTAAAGATAGCTTTAAAAAGTAATCATTGAAATGTTCCCCCTGCAAGCAGGGGAGTGCGCGTAAAAGGGGGCCTTCTCTCACGTGAGAGAAGGCCCCCTTTAAATCCCCCAAGAGAACGGCAGGG
>DHMW01000025.1:5322-5950 GCA_002405995.1 Oscillospiraceae bacterium UBA4632 | reverse complement strand
ATTGCTGCGCTCGCCGCTTTGGGGTGCTGCTTTTTTAGTTCTCTGCTGTAATATAAAGTTCTTCTGCTTTTTGCTGGGCGGAGATGAGAATATACTTGGCATCGCCGAAATTCTGCTTTTCGAGCATTTCCAGTGCGTCCGTGATCGCATTGAACAGCAGGGAGTACATCTTATCGTAATTTGCCATGTTGTCATCACCTTTCTTTTAATGTTCTTTCATTGTAAAGTGATATCACTTAGAAGTCAATAGACTGCATACTTTTCTGAACGAAAACCATACAATAAGCTAAAGATCAAGCAGGAGGCTGTGTATGGCAACGAACAAACGGGTATTCACACTGCGTTTATCCGACGAAGTGTTTGACAAAATCGGCGTGCTGGCCACAAGAGAGCATCGCTCCATGACAAATTACATCGAATACGTTTTGCTCAAGCATATCAATGACATCGAAGCAGAACAAGGCGAGATCAAAGAAGAAAACGACCGCTGACGCGGTCGTTTTTGTCGCTACGCAGCGAGCGCAGCAATGCAGCGTACGAAGAGAGTCTGCCGCCGTGCCGTCGTCACACGCGCCTCACGGAGTAAGGCGCGGCTGCGACTGGCAGCGAATCGCAGGGATTCATGGCG
>DHMW01000025.1:4980-5258 GCA_002405995.1 Oscillospiraceae bacterium UBA4632 | reverse complement strand
CAGCGCGTGCAGTTCTTCAAGCTACAGACCGGCAATGAGCGGGGTCGAGGGGGAAGGCCCCTCGTTCTTTCTCTCGGAGGTTACAAAGGGGGATACTCTCTTTCGAGAAAGAGAGTATCCCCCTTTTACGCACTTCCGCACGGTGCGGAAACACCCCCGCGCCTGCGCGGTGCAATTTGCAAATCGTTTGATCAAACCGTTTCCAGAATCTCGCGCGCAACATAAACACCGCTCGCCGATGCGTGCGAGAGCGAGTGCGTGATGCCGCTGCCGTCGCC
>DHMW01000025.1:3762-4854 GCA_002405995.1 Oscillospiraceae bacterium UBA4632 | reverse complement strand
TAGAGGAGCGTATCGTCGTTCGCGGTGCCCGGCGCGATCTTGTCGAGCGCGTAGATCATCTCGATGATGCCGTCTAAAATGCGTTTGGGCAGCACGAGGCTTAGATCGCCGGGGGTCGCGGCAAGCGTCGGCGTGACGAGCCCCTCCTCGATGCGCTTGACCGTGCTGCGGCGGCCGCGGACGAGATCGCCGAAGCGCTGGACGATGACACCGCCGCCGAGCATGTTGGAAAGGCGCGCGATGCTCTCGCCGTAGCCGTTGGAATCCTTGAACGGCTCGGAGAAGTGCTTGGAGACGAGCAGCGCAAAGTTCGTGTTCTCGGTCTGAAGGGATCTATCCTCGTAGCTGTGGCCGTTGACCGTGACGATGCCGTTCGTGTTCTCGTTGACGACGATGCCGTTCGGGTTCATGCAGAACGTGCGGACGTTGTCCTCGAACTTTTCCGTGCGGTAGACGATCTTGCTCTCGTACAGCTCGTCGGTCAGGTGGGAAAAGACGACGGCGGGCAGCTCGACGCGCACGCCGAGATCCACGCGATTGGACTTTGTGGGAATGTCCAGCTCACGGCACACGCCCTCCATCCACTTGCTGCCCACGCGCCCGACGGAGACGATGCACCTGCCGCAGGTGTAGTCCGTCCCGCCGGCGGTGACGCGATAGCCGGTCTCCTCGCGGGCGATGGCGGCGACGGGAGAGTCAAAGTAGAAATCGACCTTACCTTTGAGCAGATCGTAGAGGTTCGAGAGCACGACGAGGTTCACGTCCGTGCCGAGGTGGCGGACGGAGGCGTCGAGCAGGTTCAGCTTATTCTGGATGCAGAGCTTTTTGAACTTTGTGCCGGCGGTGGAGTAGAGCTTTGTACCTTCGCCGCCGAACGCCATGTTGATCTCATCGACATAGTGCATGAGCTCGAGCGCCTGCTTCTTGCCGATGTACTCGTGCAGCGTGCCGCCGAAATCGTTGGTGATGTTGTATTTGCCGTCGGAAAAAGCGCCCGCGCCGCCGAAGCCGCTCATGATCGAGCAGCTTTTGCAGCGGATGCAGGACTTGACCTTGTCGCCGTCGATGGGGCAGCGGCGCTTTTCCAGGCTG
>DHMW01000025.1:3381-3645 GCA_002405995.1 Oscillospiraceae bacterium UBA4632 | reverse complement strand
TAGGCGGAAAAGATGCCGCCCGGACCGGCGCCGATGATGATCACGTCGTAATGCATGGAAGGTTCCTCCCTGATCGTTCGATGATGCCTCTGCCGAGGCGGGATACTCTGACATTGTATAAAAAAGCGCTGCGGGAAGTCAAGCCGCCGAAGCGACAAAAGAGCGGGAAAAATCCCGCCCTTTTGTTTACATATTCTTCTTGATGCTTCTGATCGCGTTTTTTTCAAGGCGCGAGACCTGCGCCTGCGAGATGCCGATCTCGCT
>DHMW01000025.1:0-3342 GCA_002405995.1 Oscillospiraceae bacterium UBA4632 | reverse complement strand
GAGACCTCCATCTGCGTCTTGCCGTCGCAGAAGCGCAGGGCAAGGATCGTGCGCTCGCGCTCGCTCAGCTGGCCCATGGCGTCCTTGAGTGCGATCTGCTCGAGCCAGTCCTCGTCGGTGTTTTTGCTGTCGCGCACCTGATCCATCACACACACGGCGTCGCCGCCGTCGGAGTAGACCGGCTCGAAGAGCGACACGGGGTCGCAGACTGCGTCCATGGCAAAAACGACCTCCTCGCGCGGGATATCCAGCTCGCGTGCGATCTGCTCGACCGTCGGCTCGCGCTGCTGCTCGCGCTGGAGCTTTTCGCGCGCCTGTAAGACGCGGTACGCCGTGTCGCGCATCGAGCGGCTGACGCGGATCGCGCTGTTGTCGCGCAGATACCGCCGGATCTCGCCGATGATCATCGGCACGCCGTAGGTGGAAAAGCGGACATTCTGCGAGATGTCGAAGTTGTCGATGGCCTTTAAGAGCCCTACGCAGCCGACCTGGAAAAGGTCGTCGGCGTTTTCTCCGCGGCCGGAAAAGCGCTGGATGACCGACAGCACCAGCCGCAGATTGCCCTCCACTAGCATCTCGCGCGCCTGCGCGTCGCCCTGCTTTGCGCGCCGGAGGAGCGCATCCGTCTCCGCGGCGGTCAGCGTCGGCAGCTTTGCCGTGTTCACGCCGCAGATCTCCACCTTGCCGAGCATCCGCATCCGCTCCCTTCCGTGTTCGATGCTTTCAGTATTTCCGTGCGCGGCGGAAACATACCGGAACGGGACCGGGGATATTTTTTATCGTTCGGCGCGATTCGATGGACTTTTCAGCCTCCTGCGGTATCAGACAGGCCGCGGCCGGCATAGGATGAAAGAAATCGAGAGGAGGAAGCGCATGAACTGCCGTTTTGCGGACCTTCGCTGCAAGGAGGTCATCAACATTCACGACGGCTGCCGCCTCGGCTATGTGGGCGACGTGGAATGCCGCCTGCCCGAGGGCGAACTGACCGCGCTGATCGTGCCGGGGCCGTTCCGCTTTTTCGGGCTGTTCGGCAGGGGGGAGGAGTATTACATTCCCTGGGAGAGCATCAAGCAGATCGGGGATGATATCGTTCTGATCGACAAGCCGTTTCCGCGGCAGGACGCGCCGCGGCGTGAAAATCGCACGCGGCGGCGGCGATATTGAAAAAGAGTGAAAAAACTGCGCAGAAGCGCCGGCTTTTTGCAAAAAAGTGCTTGCAATCCGGCGGGCATTAGGGTATAATGCTCGGGTATTCCGCATGGAGACCGGACTTTTTGTCTGTGCCATCAGGTTGGCAGGGAGGATGAAGGCTCCAGAGGTAAAACTAAACTTAAAGGAGAAACTACAAGCAATGGCAAACGTCGTATCCATGAAGGCCCTGCTCGAGGCAGGCGTCCACTTCGGCCACCAGACCCGCCGCTGGAACCCCAAAATGGCTCCCTACATCTACACGGAGCGCAACGGCATCTATATCATTGACCTGCAGAAGACCGTCAAGAAGCTGGAGGAAGCCTATAACTTCGTCCGCAGCGTGTCCGAGAGCGGCCAGAACATCCTCTTCGTCGGCACGAAGAAGCAGGCGCAGGAGGCCATCAAGGAAGAGGCTGCCCGCTGCGGCGGTTACTATGTCAACGCCCGCTGGCTCGGCGGTATGATGACCAACTTCAAGACCATGCGCACCCGCGTGGACCGTCTCAACCAGCTCAAGACCATGCAGGCGGACGGCACGTTCGATATGCTGCCCAAGAAGGAAGTCATGAAGCACCTCGGCGAGATCGAGAAGCTCGAGAAGTATCTCGGCGGCGTGAAGGATATGAAGAAGCTCCCCGGTGCGCTGTTCATCGTCGATACCCGCAAGGAGCGCAATGCCATCGCCGAGGCGCACAAGCTCGGTATCCCCGTTGTTGCCATCGCTGATACCAACTGCGATCCCGACGAGATCGATTACCCCATCCCCGGCAACGATGACGCCATCCGCGCCATCAAGCTCATCTCCTCCGTGATGGCGAATGCCATGATCGAGGGCAAGCAGGGCGAGACCAACGAGGAAGCCATCGCCGAGAAGGCCGAGGGCGAAGCTGAGGCGTAAGCTGCCAAGGCTGCGCAGACCGACAGAGAACACCTTACGGGGCGGGGCAAAGCCTCGCCCCGTCTCATTTTCTATTCCACACTACACTTACTTTCAGGAGGATATCATAATGGCTATCACTGCTGCTGTTGTTAACGAGCTCCGCCAGGCGACCGGCTGCGGTCTGATGGACTGCAAGAAGGCGCTCATCGAGTGCGAGGGCGACATGGAAAAGGCGATCCTTTATCTGCGCGAAAAGGGCCTCGCCTCCCAGGCGAAGAAGGCGAGCCGCGTTGCCGCCGAGGGTATGGCTTATGCCGCCGTCATCGACGGCGTGGGCGTTGTGGTCGAGGTCAACTGCGAGACTGACTTCGTCGCCAACGGCGAGCCGTTCGGAAACTTCGTCAAGGGCGTTGCCGAGGTCGTCGCCAAGCAGAATCCTGCCGACGTTGACGCGCTGATGAACTGCGCCTGGGTCACCGGCAAGGGTACTGTGAAGGATGCCAAGGACGAGCTGTTCCTCGCCATCCGCGAGAACATGAGCGTCCGCCGCTTTGCCCGCATCGACACTGGCTTCTCCGTCCCCTATGTCCACATGAAGGGCAAGATCGGCGTCATCGTCAACCTGACCGTCGAGGGCTGCGACGCCACCGAGATCGGCAAGGACATCGCCATGCAGATCGCCGCGCTCAACCCCCGCTTCTGGGATAAGAGCCAGGTCACGCAGGACGTCCTGGACGAGGAGAAGGAAGTCATGCTCGCTCAGATGGCGAACGACCCGAAGATGGCCGGTAAGCCCGACCAGGTCAAGGAGAAGATCGTCATGGGCAAGCTCAACAAGTTCTATGCCGAGAACTGCCTGCTCCAGCAGGCGTTCGTCAAGGACGGCGACGTCTCTGTCGAGCAGTATATGAACAACGCCGCCAAGGCGCTGGGCGGCAAGGTCAGCTTCAACACCGCCGTCCGCTATGAAAAGGGCGAGGGCATCGAGAAGAAGCAGGAGAACTTTGCGGCCGAGATCGCTTCCATGGTCAGCGGCACCAAGTAAAAAGGCAATGCGCTTTCAAGCGGGGACCCGATGGGCCCCCGCTTTTTTCGTGCCGGAGGATAAAAATTTACAAATTTGTAGCATGGATAAGGCGCGGCATATCTTGCATATTCATTTCGGCTGGTGTATAATATCCCATGCTAAGCAGCGGCGCAGTATCCTAGTCGGATCTGCCGTTTCCTAAGAAGGGCCTAAAAATCCTTTAAAGGGCACAACTGTGAAGCCT
>DHMW01000067.1 GCA_002405995.1 Oscillospiraceae bacterium UBA4632 | reverse complement strand
TGCTGACCGCCGGAAAGCTCGGTCACGTTGCGGTGGGCGTAGTCCTCCAGGCTCACCAGGCGCAGCATACGCATGACCTTCTGCTCGATAACGTCCTTCGGCTCCTTTTTCAGCGTCAGGCCGAAGGCGATGTTGTCATACACGTCCATATGCGGGAAGAGCGCGTACTTCTGGAACACAGTGTTGATCTCGCGCTTGTAGGGCGGGACATTCACAATATCTTCTCCATCGAAGAGGACCTTGCCCTCGCTCGGCTGCAAAAAGCCGCCGAGGATGCGCAGCAGCGTCGTCTTGCCGCAGCCCGAGGGACCGAGCAGCGTGACAAATTCGTTTTCGTAAATATCAAGAGAAACGCCCTTGAGGACGACCTGCCCGTCCTCAAAGCTCTTGACGATGTTCTTGAACTGGATCAGCTTTTTCTTTTCTTCGGCCATTTCCGTTTCTCCTCATGTTGTAATTATCGGTGATCGGTCAGAACAGCGGGGGGGTTGACACCCAGAGCACGCGCGCGGTGGTCCTGCGCTCGTTTTTCAGGCGGTGGAACGTGCGCCCATGAAGGTAGAATGTTTCGCCGCGGCGCAGCACGCTGCGCTCGCCGTCGCATTCCAGCACGACGCTGCCGTCGATCACATAGCCGAATTCCTCGCCGCTGTGCGGCTCGACCTCAAAGGATTCTCCGCCGGCCGGCAGCTCGATGAGGATCGGCTCCATCTGGTTTTTCTGCGTGTTGGGAACGATCCAGTTCACCGTGCAGGTATCCCGCTCATCAACGAAGAAGTCCTCCGCGCGGAACACGAACTGATCGTTTTTGTCCTCCTGGAAAAATTCCGAGAGGTTGGTGCCGAGCGCCTCGAGGATATCGCTGAGCGAGTCGATCGAGGGGGAGGTGAGGTCGCGCTCTAACTGGGACAGAAACCCCTTCGTAAGCTCGCTTCGGCTGGCAAGCTCCTCCAGAGTCAGTCCCTTTCGCGTTCGCAGCTGCTTGATCTTGTTGCCGATGTCCATACAGCGCCTCCGTTTTATATACTAAACTTTTGGTCAGTTTTTGCTAAACCGAAACCATTATACACGGCGTTCACAGAATTGCAATAGTTTTATAAACAAAAAGTTCAAAATATTGAACTTTTGAAAAATAAAACAGCGGAGAGCCTGTGGCAGCCCTCCGCTTGTGGGATTTAACCAAAGTATTTCTTCTGGAACGGCACCTCGTCCACCTGAAACTCACGTCCGCGCAGATATTCGAGGATGCCTGCGTCCGTCGGGAAGTCGAAGCGCAGGCGGTAGGAGCAGAGCGCCTGCTGCGTTTCGCCGTATCGGCGGTTCACCGCGCCGTCCCCATATTTGCCGTCGCCGAGCAGGGGGTGGCCGAGATCGGCAAAGCTCGCGCGGATCTGATGCGTGCGCCCCGTGAGCAGCTCCGCCTCCACAAGCGACAGCCCGCCGCGCGTCTGGAGCGTTTGGTAGAGCGTGACGGCGCTGCGACCGTCCGGCACGGGGCGGTGGTAGACGCGCACCATGTTGCTCCTTTCGTCCTTGCGCAGAAAGCACTCGATCCTGCCGCGTGGCGGCTCGACGCGGCCGAGGACGATACATAAATAATATTTGGCGATCTCGCGGCCGCGGATCTTGTCGTTCAGGATGCGCAGCGCCTCGGCATTTTTCGCCGCGATGACGATGCCGCCGGTGTTGCGGTCAATGCGGTTGCAGAGGGCGGGGGTGAAGGCGTTCTCCTCGCGAGGCTTCCACTCGCGCTTTTGATAGAGGTAGGCAAGCATGTGGTTGACGAGCGTGTTGACCTTCTCGTGCTCGTCGGCGTGAACGACCATGCCTGCGGGCTTGTCGAGCAGCATGATATTCCCATCCTCGTAGACGATCCTGAGCCGCGGCGCGGCGATCATGAGGTAGACGTTCTCCTCGCTCGGCGGTTCGAAGAATTCATCGTTGATGTAGCACTGCAAAACGTCGCCCTCGCGGAGCTTCTGGTCGCGCTGGGCGCGCGTGCCGTTGACCTTGATGCGCTTTAAGCGGATGTACTTCTGCGCGAGCGACGCAGGCAGCAGGGGGACGGCCTTGCCGAGAAAGCGGTCGAGCCGCTGATTTTCGTCGTTTTTTCCGATGTGAAACTCCCGCATGGGTGGTACCTCCGCTTGCGCATCGCGCGATTTTCTGCTATTGTACGATAGTGCGCGCCAAAAGTAAAGGAATCCCGGCAGGATTTTCCTCAAATTTTTTGGCGAAAAGATAAAAAAACGTTTGACAAGCCGGGATTCGTCCTCTATAATATCACTCGTGTCATTGCGAGGTGCAGCATGGTTTTAGATGTAAAACGGATCATTAACACCCCCGGAGGCAGAATCCCCTTTGAATTTTCAGAGGACTTTTCTGATGTGGACTTCGGCGGCGTGTGTCCTGCGGTTCGGCCGGTCTCAGTGGTAGGGCAGGTGCAGAACATTGCGGGGATGCTGCGTTTGCAGATGGATCTTGCGGCAACGCTTTCCGCCGTGTGTGACCGCTGCGGCGAATCGTTCGACCTCTCCTACCGCCCTTCGTTCGAGTGCCTGCTCGCTGAGGAGCTGGAGGATGACGACAGCGACGATATCCTGCTGCTGGACAACGGGACCGTTGATCTCGGCGAGCTGGCAAGGGAAACGTTCATCCTCAATATGCCCGGCAAGACCCTTTGCCGCGAGGATTGCAGGGGCTTGTGTTCCGGCTGCGGCGTCAATCTCAACTATGAGAGATGCCGCTGTAAGAAGGAAGTGGACCCCCGGTTAGCAGCCCTCGCAAAGCTTTTGGAACAATAAATCCGCTGTTTTTCAGCTTAACTTTAAGGAGGTGTCAACATGGCAGTCCCCAAGGGGAAAGTATCCCGTCAGAGACGTGATAAGAGACGTTCTTCTCACTGGAAGCTCACCGCTCCCGCGCTCGTCGCGTGCCCGAAGTGCGGTGCTCTGCACCAGCCTCACAGAATGTGCCCGGAATGCGGTACCTACAACGGCCGTCAGGTCAAGGTCATCGAGTCCAAGGTCGCAGCCGAATAATGATTCGGAACGAAAATCGTTAAG
>DHMW01000020.1 GCA_002405995.1 Oscillospiraceae bacterium UBA4632 | reverse complement strand
GCGAGGTTCATGCGGCCCATGGCATCCTGATAGAGGATGCGGCACTGGGTGCCGACGACCAGTTTGTTCTTCTCCGCGTCGCGGACCCAGACGTAGTTGTCGTAGTCCTGATAGCGGCGGTTGTGGGCCTTGATGTACTCGGCGGCAGCCACATCGGTCTTGTGCAGATCCTCGGGCTTGCGGCTCAGGCAGCACCAACGGAACGGGCCGTAGCCGAAGTCGAACAGGCACGGGCCCAGGATATCCTCGACGTAGGAGGGGAAGATGAAGCCGTCGAGGTCGTTCTCGCCGTTCTTGCAGATGCTCTTGATGCCGGTGTCGTACACGGCCTTGAGGAAGCTGTTGCCGTAGTCGAAGAAGTAGGTGCCTCTCTCGTGGAACTTGCAGATCATCTCATAGTGATGCTGCAGGGTCTTGTCAACGAGCTTGCGGAAGCCCTCGGGATCCTTGTCGAGCATCTCGGTGCGCTGCTCGAACGTGAGGCCCTGCGGGCAGTAGCCGCCGTCATAGGGCACGTGGCAGGAGGTCTGGTCGCTCATGAGGTCAACGTGGACGTTGTGCTCATACAGGTACTCCAGCAGATCCACGATGTTGCCGCAGTAGGCGACAGCGCAGGGCTTGCCGGCCTTCTGGTGGTCGAGGGCGATCTTCGTGGCCTCCTCGAGAGAGTCGGTGCGGTGGCTGACCCAGCCCTGGGTGTAGCGCGTGTCGATACGGGAATCGTCCACCTCGGCGATGATGGAGGCAGCGCCCGCGATCTCGGCGGCCTTGCCCTGTGCGCCGCTCATGCCGCCAAGACCGGCGGAGACGAACAGACGGCCTGCGAGGTCCTTGTCGTTGGGGATGCCGAGCTTGAGGCGGCCGGCGTTGAGCAGCGTGTTGAACGTGCCGTGCACGATGCCCTGGGGGCCGATGTACATCCAGCCGCCGGCGGTCATCTGGCCGTAGTTGGCAACGCCGAGCGCCGCTGCGCGGTTGAAGTTCTCCTGATCGTCAAACGTGCCGACCATCAGGCCGTTGGAGATGATGACGCGCGGAGCCAGCTTGTGGGAGTGGAACAGACCAAGAGGATGGCCGGACATGACGACGAGGGTCTGCTCGTCGGTCAGCTGCTCGAGGTACTTCTTGATCAGGCGGTACTGCATCCAGTTCTGGCAGACCTGGCCGGTCTCGCCGTAGGTGACCAGCTCATAGGGATAGAGCGCGACGTCGAAGTCGAGGTTGTTGTCGATCATGACCTGGATGGCGCGGCCCTCGATGCACTTGCCCTTGTACTCGTCGATGGGCTTGCCGTAGAGCTTGCCCTCGGGGCGGAAGCGGTAGCCGTAGATGCGGCCGTGCTCCTCAAGCTCCTGCGCGAACTCCTTCGCCATCTGCTCATGATGGTCGGGGTGGATGTAGCGCAGCGCGTTCTTGATGGCGAGCGCCTTGTCGGCCTCGGTCAGGTGGGATTCGCGGCGGGGAGCGCGGCGATAGCAGGATTCCATCTTCGGATACTCCGGGAGCTCGTAATCCAGCTTGATCGTCATGGCTTCATCTGCAAGATTGATCATGGTGGTTCCTCACTTTCATCAAAATAATTTTGTAAAAACCGATAAAAATGTAAAATCTTATCCGACTTTTCCTTTGCATCTTGCATTATAGCAAAGAACTGCTATAATGAAAAGTACTTAATTAGTCATTACAATATACTTTTTTGGTATAGCAGAAGGGGACCTGCCATGAAGCTCAGACAGCTGGAATATTTCTGCGCGGTGGCGGAGGAGAAAAGCATCTCCGCCGCGGCGCGGACGCTGCACGTGGCGCAGCCGCCCATCTCGCGCCAGATCGCGCAGCTGGAGGAGGAGCTTGGCGTGCAGCTTTTCCTGCGCGGCAGCAAGGGCATGGAGCTGACCGACGCAGGCCGGAGCCTCTACCGCCAGACCCGCCAGGTCTTTCAGGACCTGCACCGCGTGGAGGACAGCGTCCGCAGCGTCGGGCTCGGGCTCAGCGGGCGCATCCGGCTCGGCGTGATCTACTCCGCCGTGCCCTACGCGCTGCGCTATGTGGAACGCTACCACCGCGCCTACCCGCAGGTGGAGCTTTACATCCGCCTCGGCTCCCCGCAGGAGCTGCTCGAGGCGCTCAACCGCGGCGAGCTGCACGCGCTGTTTCTGCGCACCGCCGCGCGCGAGCCGAGCGGCCTGCAGGAGCGCATTCTGGGCGAGGATGCGCTTGAGCTCATCATGCGCGCGGACGCAGACCCCGCGCCGGAGCTTTCCGAGGTGCCCATCGAGCGGCTCGAGGGCGTGCCGATGTGCCTGCTGCGCTCGGACGACCTCTGGAGCTACAACGACTTTCTCGTCCAGGAGTGCCAGCGCAGCGGCTTCACGCCGAACGTCGTCTGCCACTGCTACGATACGCCCATGGCGATGCAGATGGTGCTCTCCGGCTTCGGGCTGAGCTTCCTGCCGCGCTCCATCCTCAGCACGCACCCCGGCGCGCCGCTCAAGGCAAAGCCCGTGCGCGGCCTGGCCATCCGCTCGTACGCCGTGCTCGCGTGGAGCAGCGAGATGCCCGGCGCGCCCTGCGTGCAGCGCTTTGTGGAGCAGGGTATCACTTAAAAAAATTAAGCGCCGTTCTGAAAACGACAAAGAAAACCTGTTTACGCTCCCCATGCGCCGCGATATAATAGCGGCGCTGAACAAAAAACAGCCGGACCGCTGTGCGTTCGGCTGTGCAAAAATGACGATAAAGCGACCATAATCATGAAAACGGAGGAAAACTACCATGGCAAAGCTGATCGAATGCATCCCCAATTTTAGCTGCTCCAAGGAAAAGGACGAGGCCACCTACAACGCCCTCGTCGAGACCGCCAAGAGCGTCCCCGGCTGCACCCTGTTCGACGCGCAGACCGACGGCAACCACAACCGCTGCGTCTTCACCCTCATCGGCTCTCCCGAGGCCATTGAGGAGGTCGCCTTCCGGCTGACGAAGGTCGCCACCGAGCGCATCGATATGAACAAGCATCACGGCGAGCACAAGCGCATGGGCGCGACCGATGTCATCCCCTTCGTCCCCCAGATGGACGTGACCGTTGAGGAAGCCGTCGAGATGTCCAAGCGCGTTGCCCAGCGCATCTGGGACGAGCT
>DHMW01000115.1:2497-3818 GCA_002405995.1 Oscillospiraceae bacterium UBA4632 | reverse complement strand
CCCTGCGCGAAGCGCATTCCTTGAGTGGACGACCCCCGGATGCGGCAGCTCCGGGAAGCGATTACGGACGAGTGCCGCACCGGCGGCGTGTCTGGCAGCTCATTTTGATCAAGCGACCGTCCGGCGGCGCATTGCTGCCGGACGGTCGCTTCTGTATATTCAGCCGCGCGCGCCGAGCGCCTCCTCGAGCTTTTGCAGCGCCCGCTTTTCAATGCGCGATACATAGCTGCGGGAAATGCCGAGCGTTTTGGCGACCTCGCGCTGGGTGCGCGGCGCCGCACCGCTGAGACCGTAGCGCGCGGCGACGACCTCCTGCTCCCGCTCCGTCAGGCACTCGCGCACGAGCCGGCGCACCAGCAGGCAATCGTCGCGGTCCTGAATGTCGAGATACATGGTGTCCTCCACGCCGACCACATCCAGCAGCGAAAGCGATTCGCCGTCGGCGTCGGTGTCGAGCGAATCATTGAGCGACACTTCGCCCTGCAATTTTTTCCGGCTGCGAAAGTGCATGAGGATCTCATTTGCTATCCTCTCCCAACGGATACATAGGTTGCTCAACAGGGGGCAAATCCGCCTCTCCATCCTCCGCAAAGAGGTAAACATAGGCATTTTTGCCGTCCCAGACCACCTTTTTGACGATGGTGCGCAGCAGGCGGCGTTTTTCCTCCAGCGTCGCCGAATCCACCGCGCTGGCAAAGGATTCGATCATTTCCTGATGGAAGGCAAACTCCTGATGGAGCATTCGGCTCTGCTCGGTGAGGGCTTCCAGTTCGGCAAGGCGCAGCTGCTGGGTCTCGCTCTCCTGATGGAGCGCGTCGATCTGCTCCATGACGTACTTCGCGGAGGTGTCGCTGGCAACGGACAGGGATTCCACCAGCCGCTTGATGCGATCTTCCGTTTCGGCGTGTTTTTCCCGGAGCAGCGCAAGCTCTGCATCGTAGCCCTCCTTGCTGCCGCTGATGACCTTCTTGGTCTGCGCCAGCAGCCGGGTAAGGGTCTCCTTGTCGGCGGACAGCTTGCGGATCTCCTCGATGATTTTAGCGTCCAGCGTGTTGCCGTTGCAGTTTTTCATAGAGCAGACCGTGCCGTGGCTGCGCTCCTTGGTGGAGCACATATAGGTGTAGATCAGCTCACCGTCCGCCGTGCGGCGGTTGGTCAGCTTTGGGCGCATATAGTCGCCGCATTCGCCGCAGCGCAGGAGCCCGGACAGCAGCGCCACGTTGCTGCGAGGTCTGCGGTAGCTCTTGGATTTGTTGACGTCCAGCATGGCCTGCACCCGCACCCAGTCACTGCCTGCGATGATGCCGGGATGCTTGCCCAC
>DHMW01000115.1:504-2371 GCA_002405995.1 Oscillospiraceae bacterium UBA4632 | reverse complement strand
ATGCCGTGCTCGCCGTCGAATTCTGCGCGCTCGGCAAATAGGTCAACATTGTTCTCTTTCAGATACTGATACGCCGTCTCGTCGGCGATCATGTAGACCGGGTTCGTGAGAATGCCGCGGATGGCAAAGCGGGTGAACTGCTTGCCGCGCTTCGTGACGCAGCGGTGCTCCAACAGGTACTGGTCGGTCTTGCTGAGAGAGCCGGTTTCCATGAACACCTCGAAGATCGTCTTGACCAGCTGGATTTCCTCCGGAATGGGTTTGAGCTTGCAGGCTTTCTTCACCTTGCCGTCCACCGTCACGCTGGACAGGCTCTCCGAGGCGTAGCCCGTGGGCGTTGTGCCGCCCAGCCAGCGTCCGGTCTTGGACAGCTCATGCATATTGTCCCGGATGCGCTCGGCGATGGTCTCCCGCTCCAGCTGGGAGAACACGGACGCAATGTACATCATGGCGCGGCCCATGGGCGAGGACGTGTCGAACTGCTCGCGGATGGAGATGAAGTCGATGTGCCGGTCGCCCAAGTCCTCAATGAGCTTGGCAAAGTCGCCGATGTTGCGGCTGATGCGGTCGAGGCGGTAGACCACGATGGCGGCAAAGGCGATCCTCTGGGAGTCCTTCATCATTTTCTTGAACTGCGGGCGCTCCAGATTGCCGCCGGAAAAGCCCTCGTCCTCGTAGACCAGCACGTTTTCTGCCGCTTCCTCGCCAAAGTGCATGGCGATGTACTGACGGCAAAGCTCGATCTGGTTCTCGATGCTTTCGCCCTTGCCGGTGAATTTGGACTTGCGGGAGTAGATGACGTATTGCTTCGGCGTATCTTTCGTTTTCATGGCAGCACCTCGCGTTATTCGTTAGGTTGGTAGATATATTATATCGGATTGGAATCCATTTGAAAAGGTACCCAAGGGAAGAATCTGAAATATTTCTGCGGATAGGCAGAGGTTTTCGCGCGCTGATTGTGCCCGTTCGGAGGGCATCACTCATGTGCATCGAGAAAATGATTGATGAAATGAGTGATGCATGCTATTTAGAACATTATTGTTTTCGTCATCAACTGCATTCGTGCAGTCGCGCCGCACGATTTTTTGCGCTTCACTACTTGTCATACGTCAAGTCCATTTTGCGTCACAGTTTGTCATATGACAAGCTGCATCATAAAAACCGCCGCCCCGATTTTTCGTTCGGGACGGCGGTTTGTCAAGCAAGGCTTCGCAAATATTCTTCCACGTTCTGATACTGAATGCCGTCTATCTCTTGGCTTTCTCCACGATAGAGGACAATCTCCCCGGTGATCGGGCCGTAGCGGTGCTCCGTCTGGGCGCATTTTTCCGCGTCGATCAGATGACGATACTGCTGCAGAACAGCTTCCTCGCTGTGCTTGATCTCGAAAATCCGGCAGGAGCCCGCTTTCGGGTCAAACACCACCATGTCAAACTCGCCCACGGGGAATTGCAGGACGAATACCTGCTTCTTTGGGTTTGCCAGCTTGGTTTCCAGCAGGACGATGTCCTCCAGCATCCGGCCTTTGATCTCGGTCAGGATGCGCTCCTGCACGGCGGTGCGCTCCGCCAGAGACAGCGCACTGAACGTCTCATCCAGTAGCAGACTGCGGATCAGTGCATCCGCCTGCGCATATCGAAGACCCGGCTGCGCAATCACCGTGCGGCTGGACTTCGTGCTGACATCCGGCAGGTGCAGCACGTCGATCTCCCGCGTCAGATCCAGCAAATCCAGATACTCCTTGATCTCTGCCGCATGAACATCGTCCAGCTTCACGGTCTGTTCTGACTTGTTGCGGATCTCCAGCAGCTTTCGCAGACTATCGGTGACAGCCGCAAGGTCAACGCGGTCGAGGATGTCCGTAGGG
>DHMW01000115.1:260-411 GCA_002405995.1 Oscillospiraceae bacterium UBA4632 | reverse complement strand
TGCTGGCGGAAATGCCAAGGTCGCGGGACTTCCAATCCTGTGTCAGCACCTCCAGCGTGAACCGGTGGTTGATGTCCTCCACGACCCGGTTGATGGCGCTGGTCAGCTCATTCTTGTCGTATAAATCTCGCAGATGGCGGAAATGCCCCTC
>DHMW01000115.1:0-152 GCA_002405995.1 Oscillospiraceae bacterium UBA4632 | reverse complement strand
ATGGCCGTGTCCACATACTCGTCAGCGCTTTCTTTGCTGGCAAACGTTGAGGTTTCGTTGTAGTGGACGCCGCCGAGACTCATGGTGCCGCCGTAGCGGATGTACTCGTCAATGCCGTGGACGCCGAGCACGGATTCAAACTCGCGGTAGGG
>DHMW01000002.1:14329-15330 GCA_002405995.1 Oscillospiraceae bacterium UBA4632 | reverse complement strand
AAGACCTGCATCCTGCCCATCATGAACCGCGAAATTCCCATCGTGGGCGACGAGTACTGCGAGATCGGCTTCGGCACGGGCGCGGTCAAGATGACGCCTGCGCACGACCCCAACGACTTTGAGGTCGGCCTCCGTCATAACCTTGAGATCATCCGCGTCATCGCCGACGACGGCACGATCAACGAAAACGGCGGACCCTACAACGGCATGGACCGCTACGAGTGCCGCAAAGCGCTGGTAAAGGACCTTGAAGAGCAGGGCTACCTTGTCAAGACGGAACCGTATTCTCACAACGTCGGCACCTGCTACCGCTGCCACAACGACGTCGAGCCCCTCATTTCCGCGCAGTGGTTCGTCAAGATGGAGCCGCTTGCCAGGGAGGCCATCCGCGTCGTGAACGACGGCACGATCAGGTTCGTGCCCGAGCGCTTCACCAAGACCTATATCAACTGGATGGAAAACGTGCATGACTGGTGCATTTCCCGTCAGTTGTGGTGGGGGCATCAGATCCCTGCGTGGACCTGTGATGACTGCGGCCACATCAACGTCAGCCGTAAGGACCCGACAAAGTGTGAAAAGTGCGGCAGCACGCACTTAACGCGCGAGGAGGACGTGCTCGACACCTGGTTCTCTTCTGCGCTCTGGCCGTTCTCTACGATGGGCTGGCCCGACCTCGATTCTCCTGACCTCAAGTACTGGTACCCCACGTCCGTTATGGTCACGGGCTATGATATCATCTTCTTCTGGGTCGCGCGCATGATCTTCTCCGGTATGGAGCAGATGAAGAAGGAGCCGTTCAAGACCGTCTTCATCCACGGCCTCGTCCGCGATGACAAGGGCCGCAAGATGAGTAAGTCCCTCGGCAACGGCATCGACCCGCTGGAGATGGCTGAGAAGTACGGCGCGGACGCGCTGCGCTTCAACCTCATCACCGGCAACTCCCCGGGCAACGACATGCGCTTCTATGTCGAAAAGTGCGAGGCAATGCGCAACTTTGCCAA
>DHMW01000002.1:0-14222 GCA_002405995.1 Oscillospiraceae bacterium UBA4632 | reverse complement strand
CGTGGAGCTGCCCGAAAAGCTCGAGCTCGAGGACAAGTGGATCCTCTCGAAGCTCAACACGCTCATCCGCGAGGTCACGGACAACATGGACGCCTTTGAGCTTGGCGTCGCGTCCGCGAAGATCTACGACTTTATCTGGGACAACTACTGCGACTGGTTCATCGAGCTGACGAAGAACCGCCTGAACAGCGAGGATCCCGCCGCGCGCGAGCGCGCGCAGAACGTCCTCTGCTACGTGCTCATTGAGACGCTCAAGCTCCTGCACCCGTTCATGCCGTTCATCACGGAGGAGATCTGGCAGGCGCTGCCGCACGAGGGCGACTTCCTGATGCTCTCGAAGTGGCCGGAGTACGACGAGAAGTTCAGCTTCCCCGCCGAGGAGGAGGCGATGCAGACCGTTATCGAGGCGATCACCGCGATTCGTGCCCGCCGCAACGAGATGAACGTCGCGCCGTCGAAGAAGGTGCACTACACCGTCGCCACCGCGCACGCCGATACGTTCAGCGCCGGTATCCCATTCTTCACGCGCCTGGCCTCCGCCAGCGATGTGACCATCGTGCCCGCCGATGCCGCCATCGACGCCGACGGCAAGGTCGAGGTCGATACCCACGCCGCGCGCATCTTCATGCCGCTCGCCGAGCTGGTCGATTTCGAGAAGGAGCTCGCGCGCATTGCCAAGGAGAAGGCGAACGCCGAAAAGCAGCTTGCCGGCATCGAGAACAAGCTCAAAAACGAGGGTTTCCTTGCCAAAGCGCCGGAGGCGGTCGTGAACGGCGCCCGCGCCGATGCAGAGAAGCTCAAAGCGCTCATCGAGAAGCTGGATGCTTCCGCTGCCGCGATGAAAAAATAAAAGCGATCAGAGGGCTGTTTTCCTATTGGGAAAGCAGCTCTCCTGCATTAAGCTCTTTTCAACCGCCGCTTCTTTTGCTATACTGAAGGAAATCAGGATAAGGGGGAGAACTTCTATGAACAGGATCACGCTTGGCAAGACCGGCCTGGTCATCGAGAAAAACGGCTTTGGCTGTCTGCCCATCCAGCGCATCAGCGAGCAGGACGCGGTCTGCCTGCTGCGCAAGGCGTACGACGGCGGCATCAATTTTTTTGACACGGCGCGCGCGTATTCCGACAGCGAGCAGAAGGTCGGCGCGGCGTTTTCGTCGATGCGCGGCAAGGTCGTGCTGGCGACGAAGACCGGCGCGCAGACGGCGGAGGGATTCTGGAAGGACCTGGAGGCCAGCCTGCGCACGCTGAAAACCGACTACATCGACATCTATCAGTTCCACAACCCCGCCTTCTGCCCGAGACCGGGCGGGGCGGACGGCCTGTACGATGCGGCGCTCGAGGCGAAAAAGCAGGGCAAGATCCGCTGTATTTCCATCACGAACCACCGCCTCGCCGTGGCGCACGAGGCTATTGATTCAGGACTGTACGAGACCTTGCAATTCCCGTTCAGCTACTTGGCCGGCGAGCAGGAGCTGGAGCTTGTCGGAAAGTGCCGCGATAAAAATATGGGCTTTATCGCCATGAAGGGCATGGCGGGCGGCCTCATTCGCGACGGATTCACGGCGGCGGCGTGGATGGCGCAGCAGGAGGGCGTCGTGCCCATCTGGGGCGTGCAGCGTGAGAGCGAGCTCGATCAGTTTTTGCAGTGCATCCGCGAGGGGGCTGAGCTGACGGACGAGCGCAAGGCGACCATCGAGCGCGACCGCAAGGAGCTCTGCGGCGAATTCTGCCGTGGCTGCGGCTACTGCATGCCGTGCCCCGCGGGCATCGAGATCAACCAGTGCGCTCGCATGTCGCTGATGCTGCGCCGCGCGCCCGCGGCGGCATGGCTTACTGAAGAGTGGCGGCAGAAGATGCACCGGATCGAAAACTGCCGACACTGCGGTCACTGCATGTCGAAGTGCCCCTACGGTCTGAACACGCCCGAGCTTTTGCAGGCGAACTACAAGGACTACTGGGAAGTGCTTGCGGCCAGCAAGGCGGAGAAATGAAGCTGGTTTTTGGGGGAAAATATGCCGTCCGCCCGCTGACGGCCGCAGATGCGGATGAAATTCTGGCGCTCTGCGTGGGAAATAAGCAATTCTACCGCTACCATCCGCCGCTTGCGACGAAGGGAAGCATTTTGGAGGACATGACGGCGCTGCCGCCGGGGAAATGTGCGCTGGACAAGCATTATCTCGGCTTTTTCGACGGCGAGACGCTCGTGGCCGTGCTGGACCTGATCGAGCGTTATCCGCAAGATGATATCGCCTACATCGGTTTCTTTATGACGAAAAAGGAGCGGCAGAACCGCGGCCTCGGTTCGGCCCTGATCGGCGAGCTGCTGGACGAGCTGCGGCGGAAGGGCTTCCGCGCCGTGCGCCTTGCAGTGGACAGGGGCAATCCGCAGAGCCTGACGTTCTGGGAGAAGAACGGCTTTGCGCTGACGGGCGAAGAATTCCCGCATGGCGATTCAGCGTATCTGCCGATGGAGCGTGAGCTGTAAAGGCCTAATCGGTGATAAGGAAATAATAGGACCCGCCGGTGCGCAGACATTGTCTGCGCACCGGCGGGTTTCATTTTTTGAAATCAGAAAGCGGCGGCGGTCGGCTCTGTTCGCAAGTCAAGCTGCTCCCTCTGAGCGGTAAAAAACTCACTGAGGTCCTCTTCCTCAAACACGCGGAGATTGGATGCTCGTATTATTGCGTGCTGTGCGGAGCTCTCGCCTTCGCGCTGAGCTTGTCGGCGCGGATGGCAAACACCTCGACCGCGCGGGCCTGCTGCTCGGTAAAGTTGTCCTCGCGGCCCGCCATGTGGCGCATGAGGGCGGTCAGCGCGGCGAGCTTTTCCTCGCCGTCCAAAAATTCCACGTGCCCAACGCCGGTGACAGAGGCAAAGTAGTAGCTGCACTGGCAGGCGGCGTCATGCTCGTCGAGCGCGCCGCGGCAGTCCAGCTCAAAGGCAACGGTCGGATTTTTGCGCAGCACGTCGAGCTTGCGTCCCTCGCGGGCGCTGTGGCAGAAGAAAGAAAATGCGCCGTCTTCACAGGTATAGCCAAAATTCAGAGGCAGAAGATACGGCTCGCCATTGTCCATCATGGCAAGATGGATCACTTTACAATCATTGATAATAGAGAGAATTTCATTCAAATCGGTGATCTCACGGTCGCTTCTTCGCATGAGGGGGACCTCCTTTAGCTGTTTTTTCCATTATACAAGGCAAGAGCGCAGATGGCAAGGCGGTGCGGCAAACAAAAATAAAAATACCGGCGCGCTTCGACAAAAAAGCGGCGGGAGGACAGGCTATACTTTGAGAAACAAAAGGGAAAACGATTGAAAGAAAAGGAGGGAGAGCAATGGAGGTCATTTCATCGGGCGAGGGGCGTGAGCTGACGCTCACGCTCTGCGGGGAACTGGATCATCATGGGGCAAAGGATGCCATGCAGCGCATGGAGCTGGCGCTGGACACTGCGCTTCCGCAGCGACTTGTGCTGGATCTTTCCGGCATCAGCTTTATGGATTCGTCGGGCATCGCCGTGGCGATGCGGGCGCAGAAGCGCATGCGGGCGCTGGGCGGCAGCGCTGTGCTGCGCCGCGTACCGCCCCAGGCGAAAAAGGTGTTCACCGCAGCAGGGCTATTCCGCATTATTCCACTTGAGGAGGAAAGCAGCAATGAAAGTCAAGCCAAATAACTACATAGCGCTCGAATTTCCGAGCCGGAGCGTCAACGAGGGGCTGGCGCGCGCGGCGGTCGCGGCCTTCGCCGCGCAGCTCGACCCCACGCTCGACGAGCTGGGGGACATCAAAACTGCCGTCAGTGAGGCAGTGACCAATGCCATCGTGCATGCCTACCCGCAGGAGCTCGGCAAGATCGCGCTGCGCGCGGGCATCTTCGACGGAAATCTGCTCGAGATCACCGTGCGCGACTGGGGCTGCGGGATCGAAAATGTCGAAAAGGCGAGAGAGCCGCTCTTTACCACCGGCGGCGAAGAGCGCAGCGGCATGGGCTTTACGATCATGGAAAGCTTCATGGACGCGCTCACCGTGCGCTCGCGCGCGGGCAAGGGGACGGTCATAACGATGAAGCGCAGGATCGCGCAGCGCGCGGCGCGACGATGAACGGCACGGCGGAGCTGCTGGAGGCAGCGGCGCAGGGCGATGAGTGCGCCTGTGAGCAGATGCTGCGTGAGAACAGCGGCCTCATCTGGAGCATCGTGCGCCGCTATTACGGCCGCGGCGTGGAGCCGGATGATCTATACCAGCTCGGATGCCTTGGATTTCTAAAGGCGGTAAAGGGATTTGACATTACATTCGGAACGCAGTTTTCCACCTATGCGGTGCCGAAGATCGCTGGCGAGATCCGGCGCTTTCTTCGAGATGACGGCGCTGTCAAGGTCAGCCGCGGCGTCCGCGAGCAGGCAGCGGCGATCTTTTCTGCGCGTGAGCGGCTCAGCCTTGCGTTGGGGCGCGAGCCGAGGCTGTCCGAACTGGCAGAGGAAACAGGGCTGAGCGTTGAGGATATTTCCCAGTGCGAACTGGCGGTCGCCGCGCCGGAAAGCCTCCAGCGGGAGACGGGGGACGGGCTGACACTGGAAAGCACGCTCGGCAGCGAGTCGCCAGAGGAGGGGATGGTGGAGCGGATCGCGCTGCGCGAGGCGGTCGGCGCACTGCCGGAGCGCGAGAGGATAACGATCCTGCTGCGCTTTTTCAAGGGGCTGACGCAGGAGCAGGCGGCGCGCATTCTTGGTGTGTCGCAGGTGCAGGTATCGCGCCTGGAGCGCCGGGCGCTGGAGAGGCTGCGGAAGGCGCTGGCGGACGGGGCTTGAAATACGCCTCATCCTGAAATTCGGTCATCGTGCTCCAATAGCGCTTGGGCATATGCGTCATGCGGAGCTTTTCGTTTTTTCTGGCCTCGATGGCGATGGTGTCGTAAAACCTGCGCCACAGGCGGCGGTAGCCCGCCTCCCGCTCGTCCGGCTGTGCCATTTCGAAGCGCTCGAGCGGTACGATGCGGGAAACGCCGCCGCTGTAGAGCAGCGCCTCGCGGTGCGTCCGGTCGTAAATGAAGAATGATTCGTTGTGGTAGCGCTCACAAAAATGGTGCCGCAGCAGCGGCAGCACACGGTTTTTCGGCTCGATCTCGGCGCCAAGAACGCCGTCAAACTCAGAAAACCGCACAAATCCGCGCAAAAGCTGCGCTTCCCCCGAAAGCTGCCGCACGGCCCTCAGCAGCGGCAGGTAAGCTTCGTCGCTCAGGCGCGTCAGCAGCGGCGCGCCTGAGCGGTAGAATTTTACGATAAAACGGTAGATCGCCATTTCCTTGTCCGGCATGCAGGTGAGGAACGCGCGGCGCAGAAACGGACCGGCCTCCGGCGAGCGCCGGTAGAGGCTGCGGTAAATGCGCTGCGCATGGGCGCGGTCCGTTGTGACTGCGCGGATCTCGAACAGGCTCGGCTCGTCAGCCCCATCGCACAGGATCGCGGTGGGGCGTTCTTTTTGCGTGTAGCTTTCAAACACACAGCACAAAAGCCCATCAAAGCTGCCGTCGTATTGGTAAATGATCTCGCGCCATGCCATGAAAAGACCTCCGTTCTCTCAGCCCACCTGATCGAACAGGGAAAGCTGCTGCGCCTCGCTCTGCGGCAGCGCGCGGCGCTCGACCGCGATCAGGCTCTGCAGAATGCCCTCCTGTGATAAGCGGAGCGGCGCGGCGTACCGCCCGCCGCAGGTCAGAAAATACTGCGCCCGCTTCATCACGACCCCGAGCCTGCGCAGGTCCTCCTCATGGAGCGGTCCCGTGCGGCGCGCGACCAGGATGCGCTTTGCGCTCACCACGCCGATCCCCGGCACGCGCAGCAGCGTCTCGTAGTCCGCACGGTTGACCTCGACAGGGAAGAAGCCCGGATGCCGCAGCGCCCAGCAGCACTTCGGGTCGAGACGGGGGTCAAAATCCGGCGTACTGTCATCCAGCAGCTCGTGCGCGCGAAAGCCGTAGAAGCGCAGCAGCCAGTCCGCCTGATAGAGCCGGTGCTCGCGCAGCAGCGGCGGCTTTGTGTCCAAAGACGGCAAAAGCGTGTTTTCCACCACCGGCACATAGGCGGAGTAGAACACACGCTTTAACTGGTAGGAATCGTAAAGCGCCTGTGTCAGCTTCAGGATATGCAGGTCGCTTTCCTTCGTTGCGCCGACGATGAGCTGCGTGCTCTGTCCCGCCGGGGCAAAGCGCGGCGCGTGCCGGTATTTGACAAGCTCCTGGCGGCTCTGCTGCGTCCGGTCGCGGATCTGCGTCATCGGGCGCAGGATAGCCTGCTTTGTCTTGTTGGGGGCAAGCAGCTTCAGCCCGCTTTCGCTCGGCAGCTCGATGTTCACGCTCAGGCGGTCGGCAAGAAAGCCGAGCTGCTCGACAAGCTCCGGAGACGTGCCGGGGATCGCCTTGGCGTGGATATAGCCGTTGAAGCGGTACTCATTGCGCAGGATCGCAAGCGCGCGGATCATCAGCTCTGTCGTGTAGTCCGGCGAGTGCAGCACGCCGGAGGAGAGGAACAGCCCCTCGATATAGTTGCGCCGGTAAAAGCCGATCGTCAGCTCTGCCAGCTCCTCCGGCGTGAAGGACGCGCGCGGCGTGTCGTTCGTGCAGCGGTTGACACAGTATTTGCAGCTGTAGCAGCAGTCGTTCGAGAGCAGCACCTTGAGAAGCGTCACGCAGCGCCCGTCTGCGGAAAAGCTGTGGCAGCAGCCTGCGGCAGCTGACGATGTTGACCCGATCTTCCCCTCCTGATACCCGCGATGCGACCCGCTTGAGGTACAGGCGGCGTCATACTTGGCGGCGTCGGCCAGGATGGTGAGCTTGTCAAGCAGGTCCATCGTCTCAGCGGGCGCAGCGCGCCCTGCGCTGGCTTTCCGGCCGGTCGAGCCACATCAGCATTTTCATGATATTGCAGGAAACGAAGCCGACGCCGATGAGCACAAAGATAAGAGTAGAAGCTGCCATGATCTGATCCTCCTGGTGTTAGAACTTTTGTTCGATGTTAATTATAAATCGAACAAGCGTTCTTGTCAATAGAAAATCGAACAAAAATTCTATTTTTATAAAATGGCGGTTGACCGCACAGGAAAAAAAGGATAAGATAATGGCAGCTTTTGAAAAGGTGAGAGGCATATGAACGATTTTAACACCCGCTACGCCGCCGCACGGAAAGCGGCGATCGCGCGGGATTTTGAAAAACTCAACCCCGAGCAGCGCCGCGGCGTGCTGACGACCGAGGGCGCGCTGCTGCTGCTTGCCGGAGCGGGCAGCGGCAAGACGACGGTGCTGATTAACAGGGTCGCAAACCTTTTGACCTACGGGCGGGGGAGCGACAGTGCGGATGTGCCGCAGTGGGCAACGGAGGACGATCTTGCGTTTTTGGAGAGCTATCCCGAGCATCCGACGCCGGACGAGCGCCGCCGCATGGTGCGGCTCTGCGCGCTGGAGCCTGCCGCGCCGTGGTCGGTGCTGGCGGTGACATTTACGAACAAGGCTGCAAACGAGCTGCGCGAGCGCCTGTCTGCCTTCGGCATCCGCGGGGCGGAGAGCGTCTGGGCGATGACGTTCCATTCTGCCTGCGTGCGCATCCTGCGCCGCGATATCGACCGCCTGGGCTTTTCAAAGGATTTCACCATCTACGATACGGACGATTCCAAGCGCGTGCTCAAGGACATTGTCAAGGAGCTCGGGCTTGAGGAAAAGGCGTTCCCGCCGCGCGAGCTGCTCTCGGAGATCTCGAACGCCAAGGACGCGATGGAGTCTGCGCAGGACTATGCGCACCGCTGGAGCGGCAGCGGCGACTGGCGCAAAGAGCGCATCGCAAGGATATATGCGCGGTATGTGAACAAACTGCGTGAGGCAAACGCGCTCGACTTTGACGACATCATCCTCCACGCGGTGACGCTGCTGCAATCGCAGGCCGACGTGCGCGACTATTACCGCGATAAGTTCCGCTATGTGCTCATCGACGAGTACCAGGACACGAACCGCCTGCAATACCTGCTGATGAAGCAGCTGGTGGGCGCGCACGGCAACATCTGCGTCGTCGGCGACGACGACCAGAGCATTTACAAATTCCGCGGCGCGGACATCACGAACATCCTGAACTTTGAAAAGCAATACAAGGGCTGCCGCACGATCCGCCTCGAGCAGAACTACCGCTCCACGCAGAACATCCTTGACGCGGCGAACGCGGTCATCAAGAACAACACCGGCCGCAAGGGCAAGACCCTCTGGACCGACGCGGGCGCGGGCGACAGGGTGCTCATCAAGACCGTATTCAGCGAGCAGGACGAGGCAAACTTCGTCGTCAGCAGCATCATGATGGACTACAACCGCGGGCGAAGCTGGAAGGACAACGCCATCCTCTATCGCATGAACGCGCAGTCGAACGCGCTCGAATATGCCTTCAAGCGCAACGGCGTGCCGTATCAGATCGTCGGCGGCATGAAATTCTTCGAGCGCGCCGAGGTCAAGGATATGCTGGCGTATCTTGCCGTGATCAACAACCCCAGCGACGATCTGCGCCTGCGCCGCATCATCAACAACCCGCCGCGCGGCATCGGCGCGACCAGCGTGGAGCGCGTGCAGAGCCTGGCGGCGGAGCAGGGCGTGCCGATGATGGCGGTGCTGCGCACGGCGGGGGAGTACGCCGCGCTCGGCAATGCCGCCGGTAAGCTCGAGCGCTTTGCCCGCATGATCGACTCGCTGCGCGAGGCGGCGGGGACGATGGAGCTCGGCGAATTTTACGAGCTTGTCTGCGAGCAGACAAGCTATGTCCGCGCGCTGGAGGAGAAGAACGATATTGAAAGCCGCGGACGGCTC
The DNA here is from genome assembly GCA_002405995.1 of Oscillospiraceae bacterium UBA4632. Classification (GTDB taxonomy): domain Bacteria; phylum Bacillota; class Clostridia; order Oscillospirales; family Oscillospiraceae; genus Hominicoprocola. Next base: position 5,390 of record DHMW01000002.1, on the reverse strand, counting down.
GAAAACGTGCAGGAGCTTAAGTCAAACATCGTTTCCTTCCTTGAAAACGGTCCGGAGGATGCAACACTTTCCGGCTTTCTCAACGAGATCGCGCTCTACACCGACCTTGACAGCGCCGCGACGGACAACTGCGTGACGATGATGACGATGCATAGCGCCAAGGGGCTTGAGTTTCCGTGCGTGTACGTCGTCGGCATGGAGGAGGGCATTTTCCCCGGCGAGCGTGTGCGCTACAACGACGAGGAAGTTGAAGAGGAGCGCCGCCTTTGCTACGTTGCCATGACGCGCGCGAAAGAACGCCTGACGATGACCTGCACGCGCCAGCGCATGCTCTTTGGCCGCACGAGCGCGAGCCAGCCCTCCCGCTTCCTTGATGAGGTGCCGTCCGCGAACGCCGACTGGGTCGGCAGGCAGGAGCCGAACCGGAGCGCGTTCGGCTTCGGCGATACGGGCTTCGACGGGGACTCGTCCTACTCCGCGCGCGGCTACGGCGGGCACAGCCAGGGCGCGGCGCGGTACGACGGCGTGATGCGCGGGCATCCGGCGAAAAAAGTGCCGCCGAAGCTCAGCGCTCAGCGTCCGGCGCCTGCCAAAGCGCCGCTTTTGCAGCTCGCCGCGGGCGATCAGATCTCTCACAAGACCTTTGGAAACGGCATGGTGATCTCCATCACGCCCATGGGCGGCGACGCGCTGCTCGAGGTGGCGTTCGACACCGTTGGCACGAAGAAACTGATGCTCAAAACGGCGGGGGTACATATCACCAAATTGTAACGGACGGTTTACCTCCCTGCATTCCGCAGGGAGGAGACGGATCAAAGGGGTCATTCTCTTCTGCAAAAGAGAATGACCCCTTCAGACCTTCGGGCAGAAGGCACGCGCCGGCGGATAGAAGCTTAAAAAATTTTCCGGCGGACACTTGCGAAACGTCCCGCATTTTGCTATTCTGTAGTCTATTGTAGCATATCCTTGGGAGGCGGAAAACCATGAACAAAAGAAAGGTGCGGCAGGTCGTCCTGCCGCTGATCACGGCGATCATCTGGGGAAGCTCTTTCGTTACCCAGAGCATCGGCACGAATTATCTCGGCTGCTTCAGCTTTAACGCGCTGCGCTCTGTTCCGGCGGCGCTTTCGCTGCTGTTGCTGCTTTGCATCATGCAGCGCGTCCGCCCGCGCGGAAAATACAGCGCGGAGGAAAAGCGCGCGCTGCTGCGCGGCGGGCTTGTCTGCGGCGTGCTTCTGACGCTTGGTGTAAATCTGCAGCAGTTTGGTATGAACAGCACGAGCGCCGGAAAGGCCGGCTTTATCACCGCGCTTTATATCGTGCTTGTGCCGGTGTTCAGCATTGCGCTGGGGAAGCGGGCCGGGAAGAGGACGTGGCTGTGCGTTGCGATCGCGCTTGCGGGGCTTTATTTCCTCTGCTTTGACGGCGGCAGCGCGGTTTCGCTCAACGGCGGCGATTTCTCTGTATTCCTCTGCGCCTTTGCCTTTGCCGCGCAGATCCTGGCTGTGGATCACTATGTGCAGAAGGTGGATGGGATCGCGCTTTCCTGCGCGCAGTTTATCGTTACGGCGGTACTTTCCGGCGTTGGGATGCTCATTGCCGGCGAACAGACTACGCTTGAGGCGATCCGGGGCTGCCTTCCGTATCTGCTTTATATGGGCGTGATCTCCAGCGGCGTGGGCTATACGCTGCAGATCCTTGCGCAGAAGGACGGCGACCCGGCGGTGGTATCGCTGCTGCTGAGCCTTGAGTCGTTCTTTGCGGTGGTTTCCGGCGCGCTGTTCCTGCACGAGCGCATGAGCCTTCGCGAGTATTTCGGCTGCGCGCTGATGCTTGCGGCGGTGATCCTCTCGCAGCTGCCGGAGAAAAAGAGCAAAGCGGTTGAAAGCGGCGAAAAAGCGTGATATAATAAACCGATTCAGTTAAAATTGCGATAGAAACGGATGAAACTGCCATGCGAGTCAACATTTTAGGCGTCGGCTTCGATAACGTGACGATGGAGGAGGCGCTTGCGCGCGGAGAGAAACTGCTCTGCGCCGAAGGGGCACATTATGTCGTCACGCCCAATCCCGAGATCGTGGAGGCCTGCCGCGCCGACGCCGCGGCGAACGCCGCCGTGAACGGCGCGGATCTTGTCCTGCCGGACGGCATCGGCGTGGTCTACGGCGCAAAGCTCCTGCACACGCCGCTCAAGGGGCGCGTTCCCGGCATCGAGTTCGGCACGGGGATGATCGCGCGCTGCGCGCAGCTTGGCAAGAGCGTTTATCTGCTCGGCGCGAAGCCGGGCGTTGCGGAAAAGGCGGCGGAAAACCTGAAAGAGCGCTTTCCCGGCCTTGTGATCGCCGGCACGCACGACGGCTATTTTAAGGAGGACGCTCCCATCGCCGCCGCCATCAGGGCAAGCGGCGCGGACATGGCGCTCGTGTGTCTCGGCGCGCCGAAACAGGAGCTTTTTATGGCGCAATACGGCGAGGCCACCGGCTGCTCGCTCCTGATGGGGCTTGGCGGCTCTATGGATATTTTTGCGGGCGTTGCGCAGCGTGCGCCGGAGTTTTACTGCAAGCACAATCTCGAATGGTTCTACCGCCTCATTAAGAACCCGTCCCGCATCGGACGCATGATGAAGCTGCCGCTGTTCCTTGTCCATGTTGCGGGGGAGAAGGGCAGATGAGCGGAAAACTGATCGTATTCGAGGGGACGGACGGCTCCGGCAAGGCGACGCAGAGCAGATTGCTGTTCGAGCGCCTGCGGCGCGAAGGGATCGACTGCCGCAAGCTGGATTTCCCGCGTTATGGCAATCCGAGCGCCGCGCCGCTCGAGATGTATCTGCACGGCGCATTCGGCACGCATCCGGGCGATGTGAACGCCTACGCGGCATCCACGTTCTTCGCGGTGGACCGCTATGCCTCCTACAAGCAGGACTGGGGGAGCTATTACGAAGCGGGCGGGCTGCTCATCGCCGACCGCTACACGACCTCAAACGCCGTGCATCAGGCGAGCAAGCTGCCGGAGGGGGAGAGGCAGGCCTACCTCAAGTGGCTGTTCGACTTTGAGTACCGCCTTTTGGGGCTGCCCGAGCCGTCGCTCGTCTTTTATCTTGACGTCCCGACCGAGCTTACTGAACGGATGCTGCGCGCGCGTGAGCAGGCGACAAGCACCGCCGCCGATATCCACGAGCGGGACGAGACCTATCTTCGCCGCTGCCGCGAAGCGGCGGCGCGCACCATTGAAGAGTGCGGCTGGAAACGTATCGACTGCTCGCTCGGCGGCGAGATGCGCACGATCGGGGATATCCACGAGGAGATCTGCCGCTGCGTAAGGGAACTTTTTTGAGCCTGTCCGCGTCTAAGGCTGTGAAAAGGGGACGCTTGCGCGCCCCATCTTCACAGGAGGCTCATGCCTTAGCAGCAGCAATCGTTGCTGCTATTGCACCCGCAGCTGCTGCCGCAGCCATTGCCGCACCCGCCGCAGCCGAACAGGACCAGGATGATGATCAGGATCAGCCACACGCAGGAGCAGTTATTGTTGTTGCACATATTTTGATTCACCTCACTTGTCATGCTCTGCCTTATCCTATGCGCGGAAGCGCCGATGCGAGCCTGACCACGCAAAAAAGTGGGTAAAATTTAAGCGATGCGCCGTTAAAGGAGAATTCCATGAGCTACGATGAAAATTTTGATACCGCCCGCTGGGACGCCGAGCCCGTCCGCGAGGCCGAGTCCCACCGCGGCAGCCACAGCACTGCCGAACGCAGGCGCCGCAGGCGCAAGGGGCAGCGCCGCCGCTTCCTGCTGTGGCTGGTCTTTGTGCTGGTCGTCTCAGCGATCCTTGCCGCCGTGGGCTGGCTGCTGGCGAACGATATGTGCTCGTTCAACAAGGAGCCGGTCGAGACGACGATCGAGATCACGCGCGACGATGATCTCGATACCATCGCCGACAAGCTCAAGGACGAGGGCCTGATCCAGTACAAATGGTTTTTCAAGCTTTTCGGCAAGGTGCGCAAGGCTGAGAGCCGCATCGGTGTCGGCACCTACGAGGTCAACAGCAACATGGACTACGATGCGCTCATCAACCGCATGAGCAACAAAAACGCCTCGCTCACGGCAAATACCGTCAAGGTGTCCATCCCTGAGGGCTACAATGTCCGCCAGATCATCGCGCTGCTCGCCAAGTACGGCGTCAATACCGAGGAGAAGCTGACGGATGCGGCGATGAACGCCGACTTTGACTATGCCTTCATCGACAGCAACAAAAAGGGCGACCTCACAAGGCTCGAGGGGTATCTGTTTCCCGATACCTACGAATTTTTTGTGGACGAGGACCCGGCACACGCGTTTTCGCGCCTGCTGGATAACTTCAACACAAAGCTTGATGATGAGCTGATGCAGAAGGTGGAGGAGTCGAAGTACTCCCTCAGCGAGATCCTGACGATCGCGTCTCTCATCGAAAAGGAGACGGACGGCACCGACCGCGAGAACATCGCCTCCGTCATTTATAACCGTCTCAACAACGTCGGCGAGACGTATCACAAGCTGCAGATCGACGCTTCGCTGATCTACGGCCTCGGCGACAAGTATACCGGAACGCTGACGAGCAGCGATCTGGAATATAACACGCCCTACAACCTCTCGCTCTACGAGGGGCTGCCGCCCACGCCCATCGCCAACCCCGGCCTTGCCTCCATCAAGGCGGCGCTTGACCCGGCGCAGACGAATTACTATTTCTACGCCCTCGGCAAGGACGGCGTGCACCATTTCTTCAAGACCTACGCCGAGCACGCAAAATTTGTCAGCTCCGACCAGTACGGCGGATAAACGATCACAGTGCGGCAGCACGGCAATCGCCGTGCTGCCGCTTTGAAAGAGGAAGCCTATGAGAAAGAAACCGGAGATCCTCGCCCCGGCGGGCGATATGGAAAAGCTTCAGATGGCGGTGCTTTACGGCGCGGACGCGGTATATCTTGCCGGCACGAGCTTCGGCATGCGCTCCTTCGCAGGCAATTTTACGCCGGAGGAGCTTCCGAAGGCGGTGCAGCTCGCGCATGCGCATGGCGTGCGCGTCCATGTGACGGTGAACACGATGCCGCGCAACGATGAGGCGGCGCGGCTGCCCGAGTATCTGGAGCGGCTGGATGATGCGGGCGTCGATGCGCTCATTTTAGCCGACCTCGGCGCATTCACGCTGGCGGGGAAGTATGCGCCGAAGTGCGAGCGCCATATCTCGACCCAGCAGTCCATCGCCAACTACGAGTGCGCCCGCGCATGGTATGATCTCGGCGCGAAGCGTGTGGTGCTGGCAAGGGAGGTATCTTTACAGGAGATCCGCGAAATACGCGCAAAGGTCCCGCCGGAGCTGGAGATCGAGACCTTCTGCCACGGCGCGATGTGCGT
>DHMW01000009.1:4981-5160 GCA_002405995.1 Oscillospiraceae bacterium UBA4632 | reverse complement strand
ATGCCGATGACGTCGGCCATGAACGAGACCATGTTCGCCGTCTCGCGCACGGTCTCGCCGTGGGCGATCTGGGACTTCTTTTCATCGAGCACCTGCTCCTCAAGACCGAGCAGGTTGCACGCGGACGCGAACGAGAAGCGCGTGCGGGTGGAGTTGTCGCGGAAGATCGAAATGCCGAG
>DHMW01000009.1:4509-4921 GCA_002405995.1 Oscillospiraceae bacterium UBA4632 | reverse complement strand
GGCCGGAGTTGAAGACCTTCGTGCTCTTGTTGCGCTCGCGCAGGTCGCGCAGCGCGTCGGCGACGGTAAAGACCGCGTCGATCTCCTCGTCGGTCTTGTCCCACGTCCAGTAGAAGTCGGTCTTGTACATGTTATTGATGTGCAGCGTCTCGAGGTGGCGCGCCAGTTCAACAGTCTTGCTCATGGGTGATGTTCTCCTTTATCTTGTAGTATGATCGAAATACCTTGTTTTATTTGCGCCGCGCGCTGAAAGCCTTCTCAAAAACACGCAGGAGCGTTATTGAAGCGGTTCTTATTTGATGTCGTTGCCGGTCAGTTCCTGACGGAAAGAGGTGGCGGATTCCTTCTTGTCGCCCGGCTTGTAGAGGCCGGGGACGGCCGCATACAGCGCCGCGCAGGTGACGAGGTCCTG
>DHMW01000009.1:3786-4382 GCA_002405995.1 Oscillospiraceae bacterium UBA4632 | reverse complement strand
ATGCCGTAGCGGCCCTGAATGGAAACGCCGTTCGTCGAGAACGTCCACTTGTCGGTCAGCGGGCGGCCGGTGCGGGTGGACATCGCCTTTTCGTCAGCGCCGATACGCTCAGCGCCCCAGAGGGCGTGATGCGCGTCAACAAGCGCCTGCACGTGGGGAGCGGACTCCTTGTTGATCCAGGTGGGGAAGAAGCACTCGGTCTCGTAGACGTGGCCGGTCCACGCCGGACGGTCGTACATATACATGGAGACCTTGACGTCCTTGGCATATTTCTTGCACGCGGGCAGGTCCTCGATCTCCTTCAGGCAGGACTGGTACGTCTCGCCCGCGGTCATGCGGCGGTCGATGGAGATCGAGCAGCTGTCGGCGACGGCGCAGCGGGAGGGGGAGGTGTAGAAGATCTGGCTCGTGGTGCAGGTGCCGCGGCCGAGGAAGCGGGCGTCCTCCCAATGCTCCGGATTATACTTCGGGTCGAGCATCTTGACAAGCCCCTTGATCTCCTTGTCGTCAGCGGCGTCATTCTCGTTCAGGTCGCGCACGTTGAGGATGACCTCCGCCATCTTGTGGATGGCATTGTCGCCGCGCTCGGGCGCGGA
>DHMW01000009.1:647-3581 GCA_002405995.1 Oscillospiraceae bacterium UBA4632 | reverse complement strand
CCGACGACCATGATCTTATAGCCATCGGGGATGAGGCCGAGGTCCTTCATGATCTTCGTGCCATAGGCGGCGGCGGCCATGCCGCCCTCCTGATCGGAGCCGCCGCGTCCGTAGATGACCTTCTCGTCCTCATAGCCCTCGTAGGGGTCGTTGGTCCAGTTCTCGCGGTTGCCGATGCCGACGGTGTCGATGTGGGAGTCGATGGCGATGATCCTGTCGCCCTCGCCCATCCAGCCGATGACGTTGCCGAGCTTGTCGATCTCGACCTTGTCGTAGCCGAGCTTTTCAAGCTCCTCCTTGATGCGCATCACAACGCCCTTTTCCTCGCAGCTCTCGCTGGGAATGGCGATCATGTCGCGCAGAAAGCGGGTCATGTCGGGACCGTAGGCGGCAGCAGCCTTTTTGATCGCTTCAAAATCCATGGTTGACCTCCGTATAAAAGATGATGTATTGATGTTGTCCTTCCACCTGCGAAGGGGCAGAATCTGTTTCACTGCTCCTATCATAGCATAAGAATTGTAGAAGTCAAACAAAAAATTTGAAAAGCTAAAAATCTTTTTGAAAAAATGATTGCAATCTCTCTGATTTATGGTATGATGAATATGCCATATCAGGGAAGAGGGGGAGATAGACCATAGAAGCCGCCATGCTGAAAGCGCTGGAGCAGGTCGCAAGGGGCGTTGCCGCGACCTTCGGCAGCAGCTGCGAGGTCGTGATCCACGACGTCGGAGCCAAGCATCCCGAGCATTCCATCGTCGCCATCGAAAACGGACACGTCACCGGACGGAAGGTGGGCGATGGCGCATCCCACGTTGTGCTCGAGCAGGTGCGTCAGGCAGACGCGCAGCCGAGCGATCATCTGAGCTATCTGACGAAAACGCCGGACGGCAAGATACTCAAATCCTCCACCATGTATATCCGCGGGCGCAGCGGAAAGGTCGCGGCGATCCTCGGCATCAACTACGATATTTCATCGCTGCTGATGGTGGAGGGCGCGGTCCGCGAGCTGACCGAAACGCAGGATCATTCCCAGAGCGAACCGGAGAAGATCGTCAACATCAACGAGCTGCTCGACGAACTGATCGCGCAGTCCGTCGCTCTTGTGGGCAAGCCCGTGGCGCTGATGAACAAGGACGACAAGATGCGCGCCATCGGCTTTCTGAGCCAGAACGGGGCGTTCCTCGTCACAAAATCCGGCGATAAGATCGCCAAATACTTCGGCATATCCAAATACACATTATACTCATATATCGACAAACAACAGGAGGAGAAGTAACCATGGGCAAGATCGATTTAACCATCAACAAGACGGGCCTTGCGCACAATATCCAGAAGGCCAAGGAAAACAACGTCATCATCCCCACCATCGCGCAGATGCAGCATCCTGAGACCATCCCCGAGAAGATCCAGGAAAAGCTCAAGACCGTTGGCCTCTGGGATGTGAACCCGCTGAACCTCTTCCGCATCACGTGGAAGAACGAGGCAAAGGAGACCGGCGGCCTCTATCAGGCGGTGCCGAACTATGTCGAGATCCCCTCTGAGCTTTCCGGCGTGAAGTGCCGCATCCTTGCCATGGCTGGCAAGTGGTTCCCCACCGGCTGCCATAAGGTCGGCGCGTCCTTCGGCTGCCTTGCCCCGCGTCTCGTCACCGGCCAGTTTGATGCCGACTACCATCACGCCGTGTGGCCCTCCACCGGCAACTACTGCCGCGGCGGCGCGTTCAATTCCAAGCTTCTCGCCGTTGATTCCGTTGCCATCCTTCCCGCCGAGATGAGCAAGGAGCGCTTCGACTGGCTCAGCAAGATCGCCGGCCAGGTCATTGCGACCCCGGGCTGCGAGTCCAACGTCAAGGAGATCTTCGACAAGACCTGGGAGCTCAAGCAGGATCCCAGCATGATGATTTTCAACCAGTTTGAAGAGATGGGCAACCCGCTGTGGCACTACAATGTCACGGGCTACGCCCTTGCCGACCTCTTCGAGGCCGTGAAGAAGCCCGGCCAGCGTCTTGCGGGCGCGTGCTTCACCTCCGGCTCCGCCGGCACGATGAGCGCGGGCGACCTGCTCAAGGAGCGCTATCCCGGCCTCAAGCTCGGCGTGGGCGAAGCGCTCCAGTGCCCGACGATCCTGAATAACGGCTTCGGCGGCCACCGCATCGAGGGCATCGGCGACAAGCACATCCCCTGGATCCACAACGTGAAGAACACCGACATGGCCATCGCCATCGACGACGAGGATTCCCAGCGCCTGCTGCGCCTGTTCAACACCAAGGAGGGGCAGAAGTACCTCAAGGAAGAGCTCAAGCTCTCCGACGAGCTGATCGAAAAGCTCACCTGGCTCGGTATCTCCGGCATCGCGAACGTGCTGTGCTGCATCAAGATGGCCAAGTACTATGAGCTGACCGAGGACGACGTTGTCTGCACCGTCCTGACCGACTCCGCCGTCATGTACGGCAGCCGCATCGAGGAGCTCAACGAGATGCACGGCGCTTATAACGAAGAAGAGGCCCGCCTCGACCACAACCTGCACATGCTCGGCCTGAAGACCGACAGCATGATGGAGCTGACCTACAATGATCGCAAGCGCATCCACAACCTCAAGTACTACACCTGGGTCGAGCAGCAGGCGCGCGATGTCAAGGATCTCAACGCCCTCTGGTACGACACCAAGGGCACGTGGGACGCCGTCCACGCGCAGGCTAAGGAACTCGACGAGCTCATCAACGAGTTCAACGAGGCCACCGGTCTTCTCAAGGCGCTCTAAGCCATAATAGTGCCGAAGGGCGGGCGTATCGCCCGCCCTTCGATTTTCTTGAAGGAGGAGCATCATGCTCAAAAACGTCAAATGCGCCCGCTGCGTCAAGTGCGGGAAAGAATACGAGGCTACGCCGAACCTCACGAACTGCTCGTGCGGCGGCATTCTCGACATCATCTATGA
>DHMW01000009.1:0-551 GCA_002405995.1 Oscillospiraceae bacterium UBA4632 | reverse complement strand
CTGACGAAGGAAAAGCTCAAGTCCCGCCCGAACACGATGTGGCGCTACCGCGAGCTGCTGCCCGTCGAGGAGACGACGAGCGACACGCCGCTGCGCGTGGGCTGGAGCCCGCTCTATGAGGAGCCGCGCCTTGCCGAGCAGCTCGGCCTGAAAAAGCTCTGGGTCAAGGATGACGGCCAGAACCCGACGGCGTCCCTGAAGGACCGCGCGTCCGCGATGGCGGTCGCCAAGGCGGGGGAGGCGGGCGCGAAGATCATCGCCTGCTCGTCCACGGGCAATGCGGCGTCCTCCCTCGCGGGCAACGCTGCCGCCGCGGGTCTCAAGACCTTCATCTTCGTTCCTGAGCGCGCGCCCAAGGGCAAGGTCGCGCAGCTGATGACCTTCGGCGCGAACGTCATCTCCGTCAAGGGCAACTATGAAGAGACGTTCGAGCTTTCCAAGAAAGCCATCGACAAGTGGGGCTGGTACAACCGCAACGCGGCCATCAACCCGTACCTGTCCGAGGGCAAGAAGACCGTCTCGCTCGAGATCGCCGAGCAGCTGGAGTGGAA
>DHMW01000045.1:3999-5337 GCA_002405995.1 Oscillospiraceae bacterium UBA4632 | reverse complement strand
TTTTTGAGAGGGTTTGCAGCTTGCTGCATGCACTCACTTCGTTCGCACACTTGCAAGCTGAGCGGTGTTTTTCTGACGCGCATGTCGTCAGAAAAACGGTTTCATTGGTTTCGCGTCTGCGGACGCGAAACGTAATGACGCGAGGGATTGATTTTTCGTCAGGCGAGGCGCGCCGCTGCAGACAGCATCTGGTATACGGCAAAGCGGCGCAACGAAGCATCACGGAAAATCAGAGCTTGATCTCGATCTCGACGCCGGCAGGAAGCTCAAGACCCATCAGAGCCTCGACCGTCTTGGGGGTGGAGTTGGTGATGTCGATCAGGCGCTTGTGGGTGCGGCGCTCAAACTGCTCACGGCTGTCCTTGTACTTATGCACAGCGCGCAGGATGGTGACGACTTCCTTCTTGGTGGGCAGAGGGATGGGACCGGAGACGGTCGCGCCGGTGCGCTTGGCGGTCTCGACGATCTTCTCTGCGCTCTGGTCGATGACCTGGTGGTCATACGCCTTGAGACGAATGCGGATCATTTCTTTTGCCATTTTCGGTTTCTCCTTCATTTTTGTACGGTTTTCTTGCTTTGTCGAAGCCGTACGGTGAGAGGTTTTCCTGTACGCTTATCCGTGCGTATCATTCCGGCTCATAGAAAAACCGGCGCGAATAAACGGCCGGTCCACACATGGCGCAGCGATCTACGCAACGTACAGATACTTCTCTCAGCCGCCCGATGTTCGGACATACTCCCCGAAAGTTACCTCGGATACCCGAGCAATCTCCCGGTTCATCGCAATATCGCGCAATTTGGGCAGGATCAGCCCAATCGCGGACTTGTCTATACTACTAAAAAGCATCCGCTTTGTCAATATGATTTTTCGTTTTTTGCGCAAAAATTTTTTCAGTCCTTCCGCTCTCCCGCTTTCTTTTTTGCTTTGCGCATACTCTGCCGCGCGGAAAGATATATTGAGATATGCTTTTGCGGACAAAGGAGGGCTCTTTCTATGGCGATGTCCTGGCTCTGGACCGGAATGGTGACCGTTTCCCTCGTCTTTGGCGTGCTCAGCGGCCGCGCGGGGCTGCTCGGCGCCGCGGCGCTCGAGGGCGCGCAGAGCGCGGTGGAGCTGTGCCTTGCGATGGCGGGCGTGATGTGCCTGTGGACGGGCGTGATGGAGGTCATGACCCAGTGCCGCCTGACCGATCGTCTGGCGCAGCTGTTCCGCCCGCTGCTGCGGCGGCTGCTGCCGCGCGCCAGCCGCGACAGCGAGACGCTCTCCGCCGTTTCGGCAAACCTTGCCGCGGATCTCCTGGGGCTCGGCAACGCGGCCACGCCGCTCGGCATCCGCGC
>DHMW01000045.1:0-3941 GCA_002405995.1 Oscillospiraceae bacterium UBA4632 | reverse complement strand
GCCACGCCGCTCGGCATCCGCGCGGCGCGGCGCATGAGCCGCGGCTGCGGCGGCACCGCGTCCGACGAGCTTTGTATGCTCGTCGTGCTCAACACCGCCTCCATCCAGCTCATCCCCTCCACGCTGGCCGGGGTGCGCGCCTCGCTCGGCGCGGCAGACCCGTTCGATATCCTGCTGCCGGTATGGGCCGTCTCCGCGCTGTCGGTCGCCGCGGGCGTGCTCGCGGCAAAGCTTTTCGCGCGCCTGTGGAGGGCTCGCGCATGACGCTCTCATCGCTGCTCGTCCCGCTCCTTCTGTGCTTCACCGCCTGCTTTGCCAGCCGCCGCCGCGTGGATGTCTACGCAGCGCTCACAAGCGGCGCAGAGGAGGGGCTCGCCGTGCTGCTGCACATCCTGCCCTCGCTCGTCGCGCTGCTCTCGGCGGTGTACATGCTGCGCGCCTCCGGTGCTCTCGAGGCCTTCAGCGCCCTGCTCGCCCCCGCGCTCGCGCGCGCAGGCATTCCGGCGGAGACTGCGCCGCTGCTGTTCATCCGCCCCATCTCCGGCAGCGGCGCGCTTGCCGTCGGCTCGGAGATCATGGAGCGCTGCGGCGTGGATTCCTATCCCGCCCGCGTGGCGGCGGTCATGCTGGGGTCGAGCGAGACGACGTTCTATACCGTCGCCGTTTACTACGGCTCTGCCGGTATCACAAAAACGCGCTATACCATCCCCGCCGCCCTCTGCGCCGACGCGGTGATGTTCCTGGCCTCGGCGTGGGCGGTCCGCCTGTTCATGGGCGCGTGACGCCGGAGGGCGTCACGCCCCCCGCAGCTGCACGCGGATGCGCAGCAGGCACTCCCCTGCCTGTCCGCCCAGCAGGAGGCGGTAACGCAGCTCGATGAGTCCGCCGTGCGCGCCGAGCCTCCACCGCAGCGCCCTCGTCTCCGTCTCGAGCGGCACCGCGCCGAACGGCATCGCATACATTGAAGTATACACCAGCCCGTGCGCAAAGCGCAGCTGCGTGCAGACCGCGCCCGTGCGCGTGAGCGTCACGCTCTCCGGCGTGACGGAAAGCCGCGTATGCACCGCCGCACCATCCTCCCCCGGCTCCTCGTAGCGCAGGAGAAAGCCATCCCCCGTCCGCTCCATCGTGCCGGGAACGCGCAGCTCCGTGCGCTCGCGCTCCAGCCCCTCGTATTCCTGCTCACCGCGCACGGTGAGCCACACCCTTTGTTCCATGTCCGTTCCGTCCGTTCCGTTTTTTCTGCCATCATACTACGCCGCAGCAGGAGAAACAAGCGCCGCGCCGCATTTTTTGCTCTTTTCCCTGTTTTTGCTATAGCAAATGCCGGCGGAGCGTGCTATAATCTCTGCTGAGCAGATTTCCTGCAAAGGAGGCATCACAATGGATATCAATCTGACGGAAAAGCAGTTCCGCCGTCTTCTCGATCTGGTCTATGTCGGCAACTGGGTGATGAACTCCACCCGCGGCGACGACCGCATCCGCGAATACGACGATGTGGAAAGCGCCGTCTTTGCCCATTGCCTCTCGCACGGCATGGTCCCACTGGTAGAGTCCTACCAGGGGGAGCTGATCCCCTCCCGCGCGTTTGCCGAGGGCGGCATCCACGAGGCGATCATGGCGTATGAGGACGCGATGTTTTTTGAGATCCTCGCCCAGGAGCTTGCCCTGCGCGATATGGACAGCGACGCGCCCACGCCCGAAAACGTTGACGAGCTGCGCGAGCGCATGGACACGTACTTAGGCGAATTTGAGCAGCACGGCACCGACAATATCACCGTTGAGATGTAAAGAGAAGGGCCCCGCCTCCGGCGGGGTCCTTCTTTTTACGCCTTGATACCCATTCTGGTCCACTTTCCGCTGCGGTAGCGCAGGTAGAAGATCGTGCTGCGCACCAGCCAGTCGATCACCGCGTGCGCGACCCACACGCCGACCACGCCGTAGCCCATGTATTTGCCGAGCACATACGCAAGCAGTACGCGCACGAGCCACATCGTCGTCATGCTGGCGACCATGGTGTAGCGTGCGTCGCCCGCCGCGCGCAGGAATGCCGTGAGCATGAACGCCGGGGTCCACAGCAGCATGGACGAAATGCCATGGATGAGCGAGACTGTGACCGCCAGCCTCTCCGCCTCGGGCGAAACGTTGTAGATGCGCATGATGAGCGGCAGCATTGCGATGATGCATAGATTGACCGCGATCATGAGCGCATAGGTCCACTTGGCAAGCTTTTTGAGGTACAGCCGCGCCTGATCGAATTCCCCCGCGCCGACGCACTGGCTGATGACCGCCGCAAGCCCCAGGTTGATCGCCTGCCCGGCAAAGGTGTTGAAGTTGCCGATGGTGTTGCCGATGGCGTTCGCCACCATCGACGCCGTACCGAACGTGGAGATCAGGCTGAACAGCACGAGACGGCCGAGGTGGAACATGCCGTTTTCCACGCCGCTCGGCACGCCGATATAGAAGATGTTCTTCATCAGGCGCATGTCCACGCGGAACGCGCGCACATTGGAAAGGTGCAGCACGAGCCTGTGGTTGAAGAGCATCCCGAGAATGACGGCCGCCGCCACCGTGCGGGAAACAAGCGTGGGGATGGCGACGCCCGCAACATCCATCCCGAAGCCGAAGATCAGAATGGCGTTGCCCGCAACATTGATGCCGTTCATCAGGAGCGAGACCTTGAGCGAAACATCGCTCCGGCCCATCGTGCGCCACAGCGCCGCGCCGCCGTTATAGAGTGCGATGCCGGGGATGGACGCCATCACATAGAGATAATAGGTATTCGTCGCCGCCATGACGTCCGGCTCAATGTGGCCGAACACGGTGGTGAGGATCTGCGTGCGGAACAGGTACAGCAGCAGCACGAAGAATACCGACACCGCCGCGAGCAGCGCCACGAGCTGCTGGCCGGCATGGCAGGCGTCGTCCTTCTTCTTCAGCCCGATGTACTGCCCTGCGACCGCCGCGCCGCCCGTCGCCATCGCCGAGAAAATATAGATCATCAGGTTGCTGATCGAATCGACCAGCGACACCGCGCTGATCGCCGCGTCGCCGACCGTCGCGACCATCAGCGAATCGGCAAGCCCCACGGAGATCGCCAGCAGCTGCTCGAGCAGCAGCGGCCACATCAGCGCCACGAGCTGCCGGTTTGTAAACAGCGGCTTTCCATCGGCGCGCTGTGAAAGCATTTCGTTTTCCATATGGTCCCTTCCTCCCTTTGTGCGGCTGTATGATACCCTTTCTGCGCCGGTTTGTCAACCGTCCGGCTGCAAAGCGGAAGGCGCCGCGCGCCGCGCCGGGCGCAGGAAAAAGAGGGCTGCCCGCAGCAGCCCTCTTTGCCGTTTCTTCCGTTTTCCCGTCCGCGCGGCGCTCCTCCGGCGGCTTTACTGCCCGAGCTGCTCCAGCGCGGCGAGCTTCATGCAGCAGCAGAAGACGGCCATCGCCTGCTCCAGCTCCCCGACCGGGGGCAGCGACGGGGCGACGCGGATGTTGCTGTCCAGTGGGTCGTGCCCGTACGGATACGTCGCGCCCGCGCTCGTCATCACAACGCCCGCCTCCTTCGCGAGCGCCAGCGTGCGCCTGGCAAGGCCGGGGGCCGTGTTCACGGAGACGAAGTAGCCGCCCTTGGGCGTGTGCCAGCTCGCGATACCGAGCGGCTTGATCTCGCGCTCGAGCGTTTCGATGACCATGTCGAACTTCGGCTTCATGATCCCGGCGTGCTCCTTCATCAGCGCGAGCGTGTGCTCCTTGTTCCGGAGGTACTTGACATGGCGCAGCTGATTCATCTTGTCGAAGCTGATGGCCTGAATGCCGATGAGCCTGCACATGTACTCCATGTTGGCCTCGCTGCACGCAAAGCACGCGATGCCCGCGCCCGGGAGCGTGATCTTGCTCGTGGAGGCGAACTCAAAGACCATGTCGGCGTTGCCGTACTTCTCGCA
>DHMW01000107.1:1652-11556 GCA_002405995.1 Oscillospiraceae bacterium UBA4632 | reverse complement strand
GCGAACGCGTTCCTGCTCGACGTAGAGGACGTAGAGGAGCTTGACGACGCGAAGGTCGTCGCCCTTGCCTCCGCCGAGGCGTGGGACGCCGAGACCGAGGAGCCCATCTCCATCAAGACCGTCGAATACGACATCAAGCCTGAAACAGGCAACTACACCGTGACCTTTGCCACCGCAAACGGCACCGCCATCACCGTCAAGGTGTTGGTAGTCGCCGAGAACCGCGTGGAGAGCAAGGTCTATCAGGAAGAGATCTACGCGATGAACTTCTTCAAGAAGGTCGAGGACATCCAGGAGAGCATCGCGCTCGACACCGACCTGGAGACCTGGGCGAGCGCATCGGCGTGGTCCCTCGAGGACGGCGAGCAGGTCGAGATCACCGACGTCAAGTACGACTTTGACCCTGAGACCATCATCCCCGGCGTGTACGATGTCACCTTCTCCACCGAGGGCTACGAGTACCGCGTGTCCACCACGCATGCCTTCGAGGAGGGCGAGCAGGTCGGTCTTGTCTTCCGCCCGGAGGACATCCACGTGATGAAGAAGGAGGGACAGTGGTGAAGCACTTTCGCTCCATGACGTATCCGTACATCGTGTGGATCTGCGCTATCATCGTTGTGCCGATGCTGCTGATCGTGCTCTATGCCTTTACCACCTCCGGCAACTCGGTGCTCACGTTCCAGTTCACTCTTGAAAACTTTGCCCGCTTCGTCACGGACAAGGTCTTTATGGACGTGCTCCTGCGCTCGCTCTACATCGCGGTCATCACCACGCTCATCTGTGTGCTGCTGGGCTATCCCATCGCCTATACCATCGCGCAGCGCGGCGGCCGCAGCAACACCATCCTCATTCTGCTCATCACCATGCCGACCTGGGTCAACATGCTGGTGCGCACCTATGCGTGGATGGGCATTTTGCAGGATGAGGGCATCCTCAACACCATCCTCTCGTGGTTCGGCGTCGGTCCTGTGCCGATGATCCACACGAGCTTTGCCGTCATCCTCGGAATGGTCTATAACTTCATCCCCTTTATGATCCTGCAGATCCACACCTCCCTTGCCAAGATGGACAAGAGCCTGCTCGAGGCCGCGAGCGACCTCGGCGCAACGCCGGTGCAGGCGTTTTTGCGCGTGACGCTGCCGCTGTCGCTCCCCGGCGTGATCTCCGGCATCACACTCGTGTTCCTGCCGGCGGTGTCGAGCTTCTTCATCCCGAAGCTCCTCGGCGGCGGACAGTATGTCCTCGTCGGCAACATCATCGAAACGCAGTTCCTCACCACCGGCGACTGGAACTTCGGCTCCGCCATCTCACTGATCATGGCGGTCATCATCATGCTCTCGATGTGGCTGACGCGCAAGGCGGACGTTCAGGTCGCCTCGCAGGGAAAGGAGTGAGCGCATGAAAAAGAAAAACTCCCTCGGCTCAAAGCTCATCCTGACGCTCACGATGCTCTTTTTCTACCTCCCTATCCTCTACATCATTGTCTTTTCGTTCAACGATTCCCGCTCGCTGACGAAGTTCAGCGGCTTCTCGCTGCGTTGGTATGAAAAGATGTTCGCCGACTCGACGATGATGGAGGCCGTGCTCTACACGGTCGTCATCGCCGTCATCGCGACGGTCGTTGCCACGGTCGTCGGCACGATCACAGCCATCGGCCTGTCCAGGTCGAAAAAGGTCGTGCAGAAGATGGTCGAGCGCGTCAACGACCTGCCTGTGATGAACCCCGATATCGTCACGGCCATCTCGCTTCTGATGTTTTTCAGCGTCCTCACGGTCAAAAAGGGCTTCGGCACGCTGCTCATCGCGCATATCATGTTCTGTATCCCCTATGTGATGCTCTCCGTCACGCCGAAGCTCCGCTCGCTCGACCCGAACCTCATCGACGCGGCGATGGACCTTGGCGCAACGCCGTTTCAGGCGCTCACGAAGGTCATCGTGCCGCAGATCAAGCCAGGCATCGTCTCCGGCGCGCTCATCGCGTTCACGATGAGCTTTGACGACTTCGTCATCTCTTACTTCACGACGGGCAACGGCGTGAGCAACATTTCGATCCTGGTCTACACGATGTCCAAGCGCGTGAACCCGTCCATCAACGCGCTGTCCACCATCGTCATCCTGCTCATCACACTGGTGCTCGGCGTTGTGAACATCGTGCCCATCGTGCGCGAAAAGCGCGGCAAGGGCGGCAAACCCTCCCGCGGCATGAGCCGCAAGGCCGTTGCTGCCGTCGCCGCCGTGCTGGCGCTCGCTATCGTTGGCGGAACCGTTGGCGCGGGCGTTGCACAGAACCGCAAGAGTGCCGCCGCCATCGAAAAGTACGGCAGCAACGTTTTGAAGCTCTACCTCCCCGGTGAGTACCTCGGCGAGAACGTCATTTCCGACTTTGAAAAGCAGTTCGGCGTGCGCGTGATCGTCGAAAACTTCGACTCCAACGAAATGATGTACACCAAGCTTATGGCCGGCGACCGCTATGATGTGGTCATCCCATCCGACTACATGATCGAGCGCCTGATGAACGAGGACTTCCTCCAGCCGCTTGACAAGAGCATGATCCCCAACATGGAAAATATGTCCGACGCCGTGCGCGGCATGAGCTACGACCCCGGCAACGACTGGTCTATCCCTTACTTCTGGGGCAGCGTCGGCCTTGTCTACAATCATGAGAACGTCGATCCCGCCGTGATCGAGAGCGAGGGCTGGGAGATCCTGCGCAACACCGACTATGCCGGACGCATCTACATCTATGACTCCGAGCGCGACTCGTTCATGATGGCCTTCAAGGCGCTGGGCTACTCGATGAATACCGACGATCCCGACGAGATCAACGATGCCTATGAGTGGCTGCTGCAGATGAACGACACCATGTCTCCCGTCTACGTGACCGACGAGGTCATCGACGGCATGATGAACGGCTACAAGGACATCGCCGTCGTCTACTCCGGCGATGCAGCCGTTGTCCTCGATGAAAACGAGGACATGAGCTTCTGCATGCCCTCTCAGGGCACGAACATCTGGTGCGACGCGATGGTCATTCCCAAAAATGCAGAGAACCCGAAGCTCGCCCACGAGTTCATCAACTACATGCTCACCTACGAGGCGGCATTTGACAACACCGAAACGGTGGGTTATACTTCTCCCAACGCGGAGGTATTTGAAGAAATGACCGGATCCGAGGACCTCTACGCCGACAACGCCGCCTATCTTCCCCGCAGCGGCTACGACAAGGACGAGATGTTCCACGACAACCAGACCCTCATGCGCGAGCTGAGCCGTCTCTGGATCAAGGTCAAGGCCGCAAAGTAACGCAAGCAAAGGAGCTTTTCTATGAAGATCGGAGATACTTTTACCGTGACAAAAACCGTCACGGAGGATATGACCGCTGCCGCCCTCGGCAGCGGCGGCCTGCCCGTGTTCGGCACGCCGTACCTTGTCGCCATGATCGAAAACGCCGCCTTCACCTATCTCCAGCAGGAGCTGGGCGAGGACAAGAGCACCGTCGGCACCATGGTGCAGACCTCGCACCTCTCCCCCTCCCCCGTCGGCATGGAGGTGAGCGTCACCGTCGAGGTCACGGGCATTTCCGCAAACGGTAAGATGATCGACTTCAAGGCAGCCGCCAGCGACGCCGCGGGCCCCATCGGCGAGGGCGTACACCAGCGCGCCGTCATCACCGTGGACCGCTTCATGGACAAGTGCCAGAGCAAGCTGGCAAAATAAGGAGGAGTTATGCACTATTCCGGAGCTGTTTACCGTCCACCCAGCGAAGCGCGCAGCCTGATCGTACAGTGTACGCTCGGGTGCAGCCACAACAAGTGCGCCTTCTGCACGATGTACAAGGATAAAAAGTTCTCCATCAACCCCGTCGGGCAGGTGCTCGCCGACCTTGCCGAGGCGCGCTCCTACAGCCGCTATATCGAAAAGGTCTTTCTGGCAGACGGCGACGCGCTCATCCTGCCGATGGACTACCTGCTCACGGTGCTGGACTATATCCGCCAATATTTTCCCGAGTGCAAGCGCGTCGCTGCCTACGCAACGACGAAGGCGATCATGCGAAAGACAGACGAGGAACTGCGCACGCTGCGCGAGCACGGTCTCGGCATCGTGTATATCGGGCTTGAGAGCGGCAATGAAGCGCTTCTCAAAAAGTTCTGCAAGGGTGTTACCGCCGATGAAACGGTTATAAACGCTATCCGCTGCAAGCAGGCCGGTATCGCCACCTCCGTCACCGCCATCAACGGCATGGCGGGTGCAAACGGCGACTGGCAGGCTCACGCCATCGACACAGCGAAGGCCGTCTCCCGCATGAATCCAGACTATATCGCGTTTCTGACGCTGCGCGTCTACTCCGGCACGCCGCTGCACGACTGGATCGAGAGCGGCGAGTTCAAGATGATGGAGCCGCCTGAGCTGATGCGCGAAACGCGCCTCTTTTTGGAGCATATCGACTCGGAAGGCAGCGTGTTCCGCTCGAACCACGCCTCGAACTATCTCCCCCTCGGCGGCACGCTCAACCGTGACCGGGAAACGCTCATCCATACGATCGACGAGGCGCTCGACGGCAAGGTCAGGCTGCGCCGCGCGGTCGAGCTGGGGCTGTGATCTTGAAAATAAGGACCTGCCGGCGGCAGGTCCTTATTTTTATCCGGAGCGCCGCGTCACACGGTCTCGCGCCAGAAGGCTTCCAGCGTCTCCGAGCCCTCGTCGCCCACAAAGGAGGCGTGCGCCGCCTCCATGGCGCTGCTGGCAAGCTCGCTGTAAATGCTCACCGTCTCCTCGCCCTCGTAGAAGCGGAGATTTGTCGCCCTGTGGCTCGGCGCGGCGTCATAGGCAGCAGCCAGCGCCTTTGCCTGCGCCAGCTCCCTGCGGGCTACGCCGCCTTCCCCGCTGCTGAGCAGAAGCTGTGCGCGTGCCGCCGTGAAGATCGCGCCGATCTTGTCAAGCTCGCCGACCTCGCCGGGCTTTTTCAAGCCGGACAGCACCGTAAGCAGCCACTGCAGGATGTCCAGCGCCGAACGCGTATCGCCGCGCGCTTCATAGACGCCCGCAAAGCCGCCGCCCACGCGCACGAGCGTTGTAAGCCCGCGCAGCAGCGCCATCGAAAGATACGGTACCCCCTCCTCGCGCCGGCCCTTGAGTCCCGAGAGCAGGTTGCCGATCTGCGCGTCCAGGAAGCCGCAGGCGTTGTTTGCCTTCAGGATCGCAAGCGCACGGTCAAACTCTCCCATCTCCAGCAGCACCTCCGCCATGCTGATCCGGATGGAAAGCTCGCTGATGTTCGGGTCAGTGTTCTGCGGCAGCAGGCGGATAGCATGCGTCAGCAGGTCGAGCGAGCGGCGCAGCAGCGCCTTGTCTCCGCGCTTCATGCCTGCAAAGTCGAAGGTCATTGCGCTTTCATAGACGACCGTAAAGGTGTTCGGGAATTTTTGCAGCGCCTTTTCCGCCTCGCTGACCCCCTCGTCCATCTTCTCCTCTCTGCGCAGCGCCTTGAGCCGCTTGCTCACGCTCCCGCGGTCGTTTGCGCGCAGCTGATAACCCAGCAGCGCATCGACTGAGAGGTCGAAAAAGTCCGCCAGCTCCATCAGCATCGGGATCTCGGGCAGGCTCTGCCCCTGCTCCCACTTGCTCACCGCCGCAACGGACACCCCCATCGCCTCGGCCAGCTGCTCCTGCGTCAGCCCCTTCTGCTTGCGGTAAAAACGGATATGATCGGCGATCCTGTTTTCCATACGTACTATCCTTTCTGCACCTTCGTGCTGCGCGTCCGCGCTGTTTTCTTGATGTGCCCATTATAGCGCGCAGCGCCTTCTATGAACAGCCACCGCAGGTAGAATTGGTTAATATTTTTTTCAACCGTTATTATTAGTCCCAGGATACCGTCCGGCAGCGCGCGCCCCGCCGGACTTCGCCCTTCCCATCTCCCGGAGAGTTTGTAAAAACCGCTTGCAAAATGCCGCCCGCGTGCTATGATGGGGGCGAAAAAAAAAGCAATGCGCGCCCCGCAGCGCGCCTGAGAGAAGGAGTGATCATCCCTTGTTGGATTTTTTGACTCAGGAGCAGCTCAGCCCCGACCTTCTGGACGGTATCCGCGCATACCGCGAACATTATCCCCTTCCACCCGCCATGCAGGACCGCGTCCCGCGGCCGCGCTACCGGTATTACGGCAGGGACGTTTGGGAAGCAGCCGTCGCCGCCATCCTCTGCGGCGAGAACCTGCTGCTTGCCGGCAGCAAGGCGACGGGCAAGAACGTGCTGGCGGAAAATCTTGCGCAGGTCTTTGCCCGCCCCGCGTGGGACGTCTCGTTCCACGTGAATATGGACGCCGCCAGCCTTATCGGCATGGACACCTTTGAAAACGGCCAGGTCGTGTTCCGTCCCGGTCCTGTATATCTCTGCGCAAAAAACGGCGGCTTTGCCATCCTTGACGAGATCAACATGGCAAAAAACGAGGCGCTCGCCGTGCTGCACGCCACGCTCGACTTTCGCCGCGCCATCGATGTGCCGGGCTATGACCGCGTAGCGGTCGATCCCGCCGCGCGCTTTATCGGCACGATGAACTATGGCTACGCGGGTACGCGCGAGCTGAACGAGGCGCTGACCTCCCGCTTTGTCGTCATCCAGATGCCGCCGATCAGCGAGGACGGACTTGCGCGCCTGCTGAACGATGAGTTCCCGGCGCTTGAGAAGAAGTACCGCGATCAGTTCGTGCAGCTTTTCCTCGACCTGCAAAAAAAATGCGAAAACGCCGAGATATCCTCCAAGGCGCTTGACCTGCGCGGACTTTTAGATGCGCTGCGCCTTATCCGCCGCGGTGTGGCCGCCGGCACGGCGCTCGATATGGGCATCACCAACAAGGCGTTCGACAGCTACGAGCAGGGGCTGATCCGCGATGTGATCAGCGCACGTATCCCCGCAGGGCTCGACCGCAGCCGCCTGTTCACCGACTGACATGGAGACATCCGCCTTCAGCGCCCAGCAGCGCCGCGCCATCAATCTGGTGTGGACCGCCTGCGGCGATTACCGCTTCGAGCCGCAATTCCTCGCGCTCCGGTCCGACGGCAGCCCGGACTTCTACCTGAACTGCATCATCGGGCTGACGCATAAATGGCTCGGCGACGAGATGCCGCAGCGGCTCTTTTCCTCCTGGGCGGGCGATGCGCGTCAGGCTGTTTTTGACGATCTTGCCTGGCTGGCGCTGGAAAACGCCGTTTACGAAAAGGAGCTGCCCAGCCGCCCCGTGCTGGCGGAGCTTCGCCATGCGCACGCGGAGGAATTCTTTGCCTCGGAATACCGGCTCTCCCGTCAGGAGTGGATGGAGAAAAACCAGCTCGTCTATGCGCTCCAGTCCGAGCGCTGGAGGGCTGTGCTGGGACAGAAGCCGCCGCTGCTCGCACCGTGGGAAAAGGGGCTTGGCGCAGCGCTTCGCTGCTCCGGCACAATGAACGGCGAAGCGATCGAGGCCGCCGTCCGCGCCGCATTCCGCAGGTATCTGCAATTTGACGGAACGGTTCACCGTAAGGCGCCGTTTCACCTCCACTTCGGCGACAAATGGGCGCCGCTGCTCACCAAGCTGATGCCCACCGAGATCGTGCGCACAGACGAGCTGACCGTCGGGCGCTCCGGCACGCCGGGCGAAAACGGCATGGTGCGCGCGTCGAACGCGCTGCGCGCCCGCCTGCGCTCCAACGAGCGCGAAACGGAGGACCGCGATTACATCGAGCGCTGCTTCGGGCGCAGCCTCTATCCCCCGCGGCAGCTGGCGCTCATCGAGCAGCGCCTGTGCACCGGCAGCCACCTCGGCTGCCACCTCTGGTTCACGAAGGGCGCCGCTGTGCCGGACAAGCCCCTGAGCGCCGACACCCGTCGTCTTTTCGAGCAGGCGGCAGAGCAGGCCGCGCGTAACCGCGCCGCCTTCTCGCGCGACAGCGACCTCTATCGCAGCGCCATCGCCCGCCTGAGCGAGCAGATCCGCAACTGTATGCTCGTCCACCGGCAGCCGGAGGCCGTTTCCGCCCGACGCGGCCGGCTGGACGGCGCGCGCGTCTGGCGCGAGTGCGTCCTGCACGACGACCGCGTTTTTCTGCGCAGCGACGAGGAGCCGCGCCCCGGCTTTACCGTCGATCTGATGCTCGACGCCTCCGCCTCGCGCCTGCACTGCCAGGAGACCATCGCCATCCAGGGCTATATTCTGGCAAAGAGCCTCGCTGCCTGCGGCATTCCCGTGCGCGTGACGAGCTTTTGCAGCCTGCGCGGCTACACGGTGCTGCGCGTACTCAAGGACTACGGCGAAAAGAACGCCGAACGGCGCGTCTTCGACTATTTTGCCGCCGGCTGGAACCGCGATGGGCTGGCGCTGCGCGGCATGGGCGAGCTGCTGCGCGCCGCACCGTCCGACAGGCACCTGCTGCTCCTGCTCACCGATGCAAGCCCGGACGACAGCCACAAGATCCCGCCCAGCGGTAAGATCCCGCTCAGCCGCGATTACGACGGGCAGGCGGGCATCGACGATACCGCGGCAGAGGTCCGCGCCCTGCGCGCGCAGGGCGTCCGCGTCGCCGCCGTATTCATGGGCGAAAATACAAGCGTTCCCGCCGCCAACGCGATCTATGGGCGTGATCTTGCACGCATCCGCCGCATGGACCAGCTCGCCGCCGCTGCGGGGCGGCTCATTCAGGATGAGATCCGCGAGCTGAGCGGCTGACAAATGCGGGCAGGGCCGCTTTTTCGGTAAACTGAAGGGGAGAGGGACATCGTCCCTCTCCCCTTCCTATTCCGGTGTGTTCAGCCCGGAGGCCAGGTCATGTCGCGGCCGGCAAGCACATGAAAGTGCAGGTGCGGCACGCTCTGCCCCGCCTGCTCGCCGATGTTGGACACGACGCGGTAGCTCTCGATGCCCTTCTCCCTGGTGAGCTTGGCGATGACCTCGAAGATGTGCGCAACGACGGCGCTGTTTTCAGCGCTCACGCCCGCGACGGACGCGATGTGCGCCTTCGGGATCACGAGGAAGTGCACGGGCGCCTGCGGCGCAATGTCGTTGAAGGCATAGCAGAGCTCGTCCTCATAGACCTTGTTTGAGGGGATCTCGCCTGCGATGATCTTGCAGAACAGACAATCAGACATGGTTTATCGCTCCTCTCTGTAAAGTAATTTCATCTTACACAAATTGATTTTTCTCGGCATCGTAGCTATAGCCGATGCCTGCAAGCGATGTCTCGATGCTCTCGCGCGCAACGCCCAGATCCTCGCACAGCGCATCGAGAGAATCGTAAAAATCGCGCAGCTTCATATTCACGGCGCTCAGCAGCATCGCCGGATCCTTCGGTAACGCCGCCATCAGCCGAGCTTGCTCAGAATGAGATCGTCCACCGCCGCGAGCGCGTCATCGACCTTGCTCACTTCGGTGCCGCCGCCCATGGCAGAGTCCGGCTTGCCGCCGCCCTTGCCGCCGCAGATGGGCGCGATGGCCTTGATGATGTCGCCGGCCTTGACGCCGCTCGCGACCGCTTCCTTGCCGCACACGGCCAGCAGCGTGACCTTGCCGTCATTGACGGAGGCGAGCACGCCGACGATCTTCGGCTCCTTATCGCGCAGGAAATCGCCGAGCTTGCGCAGGGCGTTCGCATCCATGCCGTCGCGCTGGGCAGTGACGAGCTTGAGGCCCTTCACTTCCTTGGCGGAGGTCAGGAACGTGCGCGCCTCGCCGAGCGACGCCTGCTCCTTGAACTTTTCGAGCTTTGCCTTGATCTCCTTCATCTCGCCGAGCATTCCGCCGATGCGGCTCTCCAGCTCGTTCGAGGTGGTCTTGAGCATCTGCGCCGCGCGCAGGAGCTTCTCCTGCCCGCTGCGCAGCTCTTCGAGCGTCTGCCTGCCGGTGATCGCCTCGATGCGGCGCACGCCGGAGGCGACG